>CAZZPB010000165.1:0-4365 GCA_964655905.1 uncultured Candidatus Peribacteria bacterium | reverse complement strand
CATTATTCTTAATCTATGGCTCGAAAAGCCTTGAAAGTAAAAACAGAAAGACGACAGAAAGCCCTGTTGGCAGCCATCGCAGGTAAAAGAAAACCGAAATTTTCAACAAGAGTATATAATCGCTGCAGGTTATGCGGACGTCAGGGGGGTTATATGAGAAAATTTGAGATGTGCCGCATCTGTTTCCGTGAATATGCCTGTGCTGGAAAAATCATGGGCGTAAAAAAATCCTCCTGGTAACATACGAATCAGGCATCCCAACAACCAACCAGTACGGATCAGGCATGCCTGATCCCAACTATCATTAACAATCAAAAATTATGACAGACCCAATCGCCGATCTTCTCACTCGCATCCGTAATGCCACCATGGCGCGAAAAGACCATATTACGGTCCCCTATTCCGGCGTGAAAATGGACATCCTCAGGGTACTCAAAGAAAAGGGCTTTATTGAAACATTTGAGGAAGTCAATAATGGCCATTTCAAAGAAATGAGCGTCGTACTTGGACAACATACAGGGCGAAATCTCACATTAAAACGCATCAGCAAGCCAGGCCAAAGAATTTATGTAAAAAACAGACAACTCAAAAAGATCCATGGTGGCATGGGTATATCAATCTTGTCAACACCGAAGGGTATTATGAGTCAGGAGAAAGCGAAAAAAATGAATCTGGGCGGTGAACTTATCTGTGAAATTTATTAATCCCCGCCTTCGCGGGGATGACACACTGCTTTTTGTACTTTCTGGGAAAATGAATATTAACTCTATCATTAATCTATAAAAATATGTCGAGAATTGGAAAAATACCCATTTTGATCCCAAATAACGTTACCGTTGAAAAGCGGGATAATAATATTTTGTTTGTGAAAGGTCCAAATGGAGAACTGAGTTTCCCCTTTCACAGAGCCGTAAAAATTGAGGTGCGGGACGGGAAAATCACATTTGAAAGAGCCGGAAACGACAAACTGGCCAAAAGTATGCATGGGCTCAGCCGCACATTGGCCGCCAATATGGTTGAAGGGGTGACAAAAGGATTTTCAAAACAACTGGAGATACAGGGTGTAGGATATCGTGCCGCTCTTGCGGGAAAAAAGCTGGTTTTATCCCTGGGATTTTCACATCCAGTTGAAGTCCAGCCGCCTGAAGGTATAACAATTACCATTGATCAGGAAAAAAAGAATATTTTAACCCTTACCGGAGCCGATAAACAGCTTGTTGGAGAATTGGCCGCAAAAATACGTTCGTACCGCAAACCTGAACCCTACAAAGGCAAAGGGATACGGTATGTTGGAGAATATGTTCGCCGCAAAGCCGGCAAAGCTGCCATAAAGGAAAAATAAACGCTTGCCCCCAATCCAATCGGGGGACATTAATTTCTTAACAAGGCTCCATTAACGAGCCCATCTCATGAAAACATTGAAAAAATTTACCAATCGAAAAAGACGCCACGCGCGCGTTCGCGCGAAAATATCCGGAGCGCAGGAAAAACCACGATTGGTGGTGTATCGAAGTTTAGCCCATCATTATGCACAGCTTATCGATGATTCCGCTGGTAAAACACTGGCAAGCGCGTCAGATTTAAAGTATAAAGATCATGCCAAAAAGAACGAAAATGCAAAAAAAGTAGGGCTGGAAATTGCAAAGCTGGCCGGTGGAAAAAATATTACAGTTTGTGTTTTTGATCGCAATGGCTACAAATATCATGGGCGTGTAAAGGCGTTGGCCGAAGGCGCCCGCGAAGGCGGATTAAAATTCTAATCCCCGCAAAAGTGGGGATCATAACAACTATTACCATTTATTAACATCTAAAATGGCAAATGCTCATAAAAAAAGAGGAAGGGGTTCGTCGCAAAGCAGTGAATTTGAAGAAGAAGTTATTCAGATAGATCGTGTTACGCGCGTAGTAAAAGGAGGACGCAGACTGCGATTCAGAGCGACGGTGGTTATTGGCAATAAAAAAGGTAAGGTCGGAGTGGGCATTGGTAAATCGCTTGAAGTGCAGGGAGCCATAAAAAAAGCTATTTCCCATGCTAAAAAATCCCTTATTGAAGTACCGATTATTGCTGATACGATCCCGCATGAAGTAAAAATTAAATTCAAAAGCGCCAAACTGCTCATCATGCCTGCTTGCCCGGGTACTGGCATTATTGCCGGAGGCCCTCTGCGAAAAATTCTGGAACTGGCGGGGGTAAAAAATGTTTTAAGCAAGGCCCTGGGTTGTAAAAATCGTCTTGCCAACAGTCAGGCCGCTATTTTGGCTCTATCACAGCTTCGAATGTTTCCATGGTATAAGAAAATAGTGCCTGTCCCAATGCCAACGCCTGTCCCAATGCCAACGCCTGTCTCAATGCCAACGCCTGTCTCAATGCCAACGCCTGTCTCAATGCCAACGCCTGTCTCAATGCCAACGCCTGTCTCAATGCCAACGCCTGTCTCCACAAAGCCATAATCAATCAATCAAATATATCAAAATGGATCGTCTTTCAACACTTCACAGCAATCCCGGCGCACGTAAAAAGCGCAAAACGGTCGGACGCGGCAACGCTTCCGGTCATGGAAGTTATTCCACACGCGGGGGCAAAGGACAAACTGCCAGAACAGGCAGCGGTTATAAGCCCGGCTTTGAAGGGGGTCAAACTCCGATGTATCGCCGCATGCCAAAACTTAAGGGCTTCAATAACCCCAATCACGTCAGTTTTCAGGTCGTCAATGTTGGCGTTCTGAATGTTTTTGACAACGGTGAAGAAATAAATATCGTTAGACTTTTTGAAAAAAAACTTATAAGCGATAAAAATAAACCGTTAAAAGTCCTCGGCGATGGTGAACTCACAAAAAAATTACACATCAAGGCCGATCGCTTTTCCAAAAGCGCCAAAATGAAGATCGAAAAAGCTCTGGGAACCGTTACGGAGCTCATGGGCGGGGTCCCTCCAAAATTGAATACGGATCGGTCGCGACCGATCTCTTCATAGTACGAAACGATTTCAAACCGTTCTCCAAATTATTAATTACAAAGCGTGCTCAAATATCTCACCCAAATCTGGAATTCCAAAGATCTCAGAAAAAAAATCCTTTTCACCCTGGGAATTATCACTATTTTTCGGGTTCTTACGCAGATTTCCATTCCGGGAGTGAATTTGGATGCGCTGAAAGCCATTTTTGCCAGCAATCAACTTTTGGGAATGTTCAGTCTTTTAACTGGAGGAAGCACTGAAAATTTTTCCATTGTCCTTATGGGTTTGTCGCCGTACATCAACGCTTCAATTATCATTCAGCTGCTTACTGTAATTGTGCCAAAATTGGAAAACCTGTCAAAAGAAGGCGACCATGGCAGAAGGTTGTTAAACAGCTACACCCGCTGGCTTTCCCTGCCATTGGCCTTTATACAATCGTATGGAATGATTCTGCTCTTGAATTCCCAATCGCGGGTTCCGCTTATTACGAATATTTCTGCGCCAGGCGTCATCATACCAATTATGATCACCATAACAGCTGGAACTATTCTTGTTATGTGGATGAGCGAGCTGATCTCTGAAATGGGCATTGGCAACGGCAGTTCCCTGATCATCTTTACCGGAATTATTGCGAATATTCCGCAGATCGTAGGGCAAAGCCTGGCCCTGGCTCAACAATCCTCGGAAAAATTGATCCCTTTTGTAGCAATGATCCTGATAACGCTGGCACTCACGATTATGGTTATTCTTGTAACAGAAGGGCAGCGCAACCTGCCGATCATTTACGCGGGAAGAGGAATTCGCGGCCGCAGCGATCACTCCACGATGCCGATCCGTATCAATCAGGCCGGAATGGTACCAATCATATTTGCTGTGTCTGTTGTGACTTTTCCAGGTATTATCGCCGAATTTCTTCAAAACGCGCCGCAACTCTGGCTAAAAAATACCGCAGATTTTATAAAAACATTTCTCAATACAGGAAGCTGGCCATATCTCATCAGCTATTTCCTTCTTGTGATCGCTTTCACTTTCTTTTACGTCAGTATTACTTTTAATCCCGAACAGGTGGCTGAAAATATCCAAAAGCGCGGCGGCTACATTCCGGGCATCCGTCCTGGCAAACAAACAGCCGAGCATCTGGCCCAGATTTCAAACCGGCTCAACCTTTTTGGAGGACTTTTTATAGCTTTTATCGCGGTTCTACCTATCCTCCTGCAAAAATTATCTTCAAATTTGGCTTTCGGCAGCATCCCCACGCTAATCAGCGGCGCCGGACTCATAATCATTGTGGGTGTTGTTTTGGAGCTTATCAGAGCTATAAACGCCCAATTGGTGATGCATGATTACAACAAACTTTACTAAGAGAATTACCAATAACCAATGATCAATTTTCAAACAAATTCAAAATT
>CAZZPB010000164.1:0-3051 GCA_964655905.1 uncultured Candidatus Peribacteria bacterium | reverse complement strand
CCGTGAACTTTTTTATCATTGTTTAATTTTTGAATTTCTTTCACCAGTTTTTCAGTTGTGACTTCGGAAGATTCAAAATGATAAAAATCTGTCTGGATGCCAATATGTTCGGAAGCTTTCTTTTTTTGCTTAACATACGATAAAGAAGCCGCGTTCTCTCCAACCAGTATGAGCGCCAGGCGAGGAAAAATATTTTTTTCTTTAAGCCCGGCAACTTTCCTTTGAAGGTGATCATAAATCTCTCCCGAAACTTTTTTACCGTCCAAAAGCTGCATGCGCAAGAAAAAGCTAAAAAATCCCTAAAAACGCTTTCTAAAAGCGATGAAATGCTACCACGGGCATCGTCTGGCTTCAAGACATTTTTGTAGACGCATATTTCAGTTGATTTAGTTTTTCATGGAAGTTGCGCCGTTTAAAACGGCATTAGATATAGCCTCAAACTCGGCTCGCAATATACGAATCTTCAACAGATCACCATCACTTATATCATTTTTTTTAGCTGCCAATCTTCCAATCTCTCGTAGTAAGTCACCTACTTGTCTTATAACTACGAAGCTTTCCCCCAGACTTATCACACAGGAGTTTCTTTGATTACCTCTTTCCATAAATTTTTTAATATTATAAACCGTGGTCAACTATAACAATGATAATATATTTTGTCAAATTGCGTACGTCAATTTGTCGTACGTGGCTCAATTTAAAAAATCTTGTACCACCTTCCAAATTTTTTCCGCCGTGTCTTCAATTTTCGGAGCAAGTTTGATGGTATGCCAAGCGTATTTCCGCCCAAGTTGAACAAAAATATTATTCACACTTTTCATAAGCTTGGTATTCTGTTCATGAAGGTGGTTTTCTTCTTTTGCTCGGCTATCAGGCTGGCCGGTGAGTAAAATGGCAAAATTTTCTTTTAAAAGATCCGCGTTTAATTTCTCCATAAAACTCTGCGTAAGGCCCTTGGCCATGCCCCATGCAATGCCTGTTCCCGTGTAATCTTCCGCAACCACAATTTTGCCCGATTGCAGCATTTGTTTTAATTGTGGCTCAAAATCAGCACGATTTCGTTTAAAGAGCGTTTGTAAATCCTTTTCAGAAATAGTTTGGTTTTTTTTGCCGCGCAAAATCGTGTTTAAGCGCTTTCCCGTGGGCTCAAGATCATAAATGGGATATTTTATATAAACCGCGTCAAAACCCTCTTTTTTAAGCCTTTTCACCAGCAGTCGCGCGTGTGTTGTTTTGCCAATGTTATTGACGCCATAAATGGTTATAAATTTTCCATTTTTCTGTTTTGAATTTTGAATTCTGATCATTATTATTGTTGATATGTGGCGATTTTTTCTCCAGGAAAATTCAGAAATAATTTAGAAAATGTTCATAACGAAGTGATAATATGTGAGTGATCATATGATTCAAAAGGTTCGGTAGTGGGTTTTAGGTCGAAGGTTGTCTTCTAATGATATGTCGTAAATGGCGGAGACAAAAGGGGTTGAGCAATAATGGCTTATAGATAAGGAGAAAACTATTTTTTTCTTAAAATTACACATAGGCCTAAAGTTTGTTTTGCGCGTTTTTTTTCCACCCTCACTGGGATTCATCCTATTGTTTGGAATTTGGCGCTTGGTTATTGATTATTGGCGCTTGGTCATTTTACGGTGTCTGTACTCCCAAACCCCCCGCGGTTTTTACCATCCATTTTTTCCACTTCCTCCCATTCAAATTTATCAATGTGCACAAAAACGCCCTGGGCGATTTTTTCTCCACGCCTAATGACAATCGTCTCATCGCGAAAATTATAGACCTGAATGTGAATTTCGTCTTTGGGACCGCAATAATCGTGGTCAATTATGCCAATTCCATGCGGTGTTAGCAGACCTTTCTTTTTTGGAGTGGAACTGCGCGAAGCAATAATCAACATATAATTTTGAGGCACTTCCACAATGATGTTTCCAGGAATCAGGGCTACACTTTTTGCCTCAACTGTCACATCTTCCCGGGCCAGAATATCAAAACCCACCGAACCTGAAGTCTCATAGATTGGTAGGGGCAGGGCTGTATCGATCCGTAAAATTTTAACAAGCATAATTTTTCTATTTACGAGCAAAATCACCTTACCTGAAAACGGCTTTCTTTGGCAATAAAAACAAATAATGGTATAGTTCGCTCATTGAAATATCGCAGTAAAACTATGGCAAAACTTACCATTCTTGGTTCAGGCGCCGCAGTGATTCGCGCAAAGCGCAAAATATGATCTTCAAAAAATAGATCATATTGGAGGACTTATGAACACACTGCAGTCAATGTTTGTTTTTGGCATGCGATATCCTAAAACCAGGCGCGATAAAACACTGTACATTCATGGTTACAAAGGTTTAAAAAAAACGGTCCGGCATCAAACCATATTTCGCCATATGAGTGCGGCTTGATTGCTAAAAAAGCCCGTGTGAAAAAACTTGTTTTGGTGCATTGGTATGATGACAGTTCAAGGAGTGCTATTATGCGTGAGGTCAGGAAAAAATTTCATGGTCCAGTCGTGATACCTGAAGATCTTGATGAAATTAATTTTTAATCTACAACTATGACTCAACTAATGAATTTTCCAAAAATTGATTTTGCGGTCGGCGGACAGGCCGTGATTGAGGGCGTCATGATGAGGTCGCCGAATTTTGTTACGGTGGCCGTGCGCAAAAATGGCGGTTCCATCAAAATCAAAGATGAAACCTTCCGCAGTTTAACCATGAGAATGCGTTTTTTTGGCATACCGCTGCTGCGGGGCGTCGTTAATCTTTTTGAGATGATGATTGTTGGCATGCGCATGCTCAATTTTTCTGCCGCGGAAAATATCGCAGACGAGCCCGGCGGGGTTAAGAAATTACCGCCCCGCCGAAGCCTTGGCGAAGGAGGGGCAACCACATATGATGTAGGAATGTATCGTGATCCGTCCGTAGAAAAGGAACATGCAAGTAGCACGATGCAAAAACTGGGACTTGTTTTTTCTTTCGCCATGTCGCTTACTTTTGCCCTTGGCATGAGCCTTTTTCTTTTTAAATTTCTTCC
>CAZZPB010000163.1:0-5077 GCA_964655905.1 uncultured Candidatus Peribacteria bacterium | reverse complement strand
AGTGCCGGTTAATACTAATAATGAAACACGCACTATCACATCTGTGGTAGGGACAAATTCATATTCTTGGACAATTCTAAACTGTACTGCCAACAATCCTTGTTCATCAAATTTTGATATTTCTGCTGTCAGTCTGGCTTCACAAACAAATATCTATAACAACGGCGCAAAAATTGTTAAATTAACTTCAATATCAAGCGATCTGGCAAAACATATTATCACCATGCCGATCCAGGTTGGTGGCGATGGTATTATTAACAGTGGTCTTTTAAGTTTTATAATCAAGGACGTGATCAATCCTGAACAGGCCGCAGATGGTTACACTTTTCGTTATCAAACAAGTTCTTTCGCGGGAGTGATTGAAGGTCCCAACTCATTTAATCCAATCACTATCAAGGCAGGAGGAAATGGTGAAGTCCTGCTTACAGTGCTCGATATAAATACCGCCGATCCTGTTGAAAATGTTAATGTGTTGATGCGCAGTCGGGATTTTGGCATGAAAGAATTTACTACAAATTCCAGTGGCGATGTTGTTTTAAGCAATATTCCTATCAATCCCGGCGAGGGGACTGATGTTGACGCATGGATTGACGCGACGAAGATGCCGGATGGTTATTTGCCATTGTCGGCATTAACGCATTTTCATCTTACAGCAGCTGATCCTATTCAGATTGATAATCTATTCCTGTTTCCCGCCAAATTACAGATAAAAGGAATAATCAGCCATAGCGGTATTGGCGCCGACGGAGAAACAAAAATTAATATGAACGTTAAAAGCGATGCCGGCGTTTTTACAAAAGCTTTGACTTTGAACAACACTGGAAGTACCCCTTACACTTTCGATCTGGACAAAGAGGGGGAGTATACTTTATCTGTTGAACGTTTTGTTGATACCAGCAGTATTTCAAATCCAACATTTTTTATGCCTCCGTCTTCTGAAGTGGTTCAACTGAGTGCGGCTAAATCACCAGTGACGGTCAATATTACCCTGCAGCAGGCAAATCGACGTATAACGGGAACTGTGTCTTCCAGAGATGGAACGCCGTCAACGAATGCGAGGGTAACAGCTACACTGGAACATAATGAGAAAGGCAGCCGGTTTAGCAGTGATAGTAAAACTGATTCAAAAGGCGCTTATTCTATCGTTGTAGCGCCTGGAAATTATACAGTAGAAGCTTATGTGCCCGGATTTGCCGGTAAAAATGCGCAGACCGTTGAAGTAAAAACAGGCGACATAACAATTAATTTTGTTGTAAACAAGCCAACAAATGCTCTTAGTGGCAATGTCAGCGATAGTACAGGCAATCTTGTACAAAATGCCCTGGTCAACTGTTTTAATACGAATGGTGAAAATTCTACCGCGTCAACGGACAGCAATGGTGATTATGTCATGTATGTAAGTGATGGAGTCTGGTCGTGCGAGGCAAAATCCCGACGCTTGGGAACTATATCTCCGGGCGACGGCGTTGTTGCGGCTAAAAGAACGATCAACGCGGCTGTCAGCAACCTAAACTTTGTTTATAAGGCAGATACTTTTGCCACTATTAGCGGAAGTCTGAAGAGCGAAAGCGGTTCTTTGGTGATAGGAAACTGGATTGGCGTCGAAAAAATTGATAAAACCACTAAAAAGTCCATGGGTCTGGTAAATTCCGCTCAAACTGACCAGAACGGTAAATTTTCCATTTCCGTTAAAAAAAATAGCGCCGCAGAAATGTACAGATTAAAAACACTTTCAGGCAGCTCCAGATTTGTTATAGCGGATAATATTGATGTCTCTTCCAAGGACGCCAATCTTGGCGCCCTTACATATCCAACAGAAAAAACATTAACTGTTGAAGTAAAATCTGTTCCAGGAAATATAGGTAATGTAGCCGTTAATATTCAAAATCTAACAACGAATAATTTCAATACAGTCAGTGTGCGTTTGAGTTCAGGTAATGGCTCCAACACAATCAATTTGCCAAACGCCAATTATTCGGCCCGCCTGGCGGTCCCCGGTTTTGGCGAAAAAATTATCAATTTTACAGTTTCTGGAGCAAATATAAGTATCAGTTTTGATTACACTGGCACGAATTTATCAACTTTTAATATTCAAGTAAAAGATAGCGCAAATGCGCCAGTGCAGGCCGCCTTTGTTGAGGCATTTGAACAAACAAGCGGACGTTATGCAAGCGCCAGTACCGATGCCAGCGGCGTAGTTGCACTTAACGTTGCGCCTGGCACTTACACCATTAAGGCCGGCAAGCAGGGTTTTTCTTCCGCAAGTCTTGTTTCATCAGATAATATCCGTAATTACAATTTGACGCTAAAAAATTCTTCCGCGCTTATTTCCCTTACTGTAAAAGATAATAGCAATGCTGTTGTTCCGTATGCCTGGGTTGACGCCGTCACTTCAGACGGGTCAAATCAATATTCTTCCGGAAAAGCGCTTGGCGATGGGACATTAAGCTTAAACGTGCCAGCCGGAAGCACGTGGAACATCACGGCGCGTTCAGCAAATGGCACATATGGAACGAAGTCCGGCGTTGCCGCCGGAACAACAGGTGTAACTATCGCCATGGATCAGATTAAAAGTGATTTTATCCCCGCCAACCCTGTGGCCCATATCTTCAATCCTACAAGGGATAACGTTGTTTCCAGTGACTTTGCTGATCTTACTATTGGTGCTGGTTCTCTTGGCAATACCACCACTGATGCCAATTTGACTATAAACAAAACTGCTTCCATACCAACCACAAACACAACAACGGCCCTTGGCGGTATTGGTGTTGAAGTGGTTAGTACTGACAGCACGGGCCGTCCTGTGAACACTCTCAATAGCGACGTTGTCGTTGAAGTCAAATATGATAAAAATCAAATTCTCGCGCTATTAAACACCAACACTGTGCGCGTTGACCAATTGAACGCTCCTTTAAGTTCATATGACAGTGTAAATGGCACATGGACAACACTCGATGGCGCGACAGTTTATGTTAGTCTTCAGGAAAAAGCAGGGGATAACTATACAACAACAACCATTCAGGATTTTATGGCAAATCTTGATAAAGAACCCAAAAATTATCGCAAATGGAACGATTTCATTATTTATTACCGTGGTTCGACCAAACATTTTTCCATATTTGCTCCGGTTATTTTTGCTCCAGTCAACGGCGTTTCACCATATAAATCTTCCACAGGCAGTCTAAAAGGCGCCGCTTTGCGCAAGGAAGTTCCATGCACACCCGAACAAAATCCATACGTTCCCATTTTACAACGGTTCATACGGTTTTTGACTCTCCAAAAAATATAAAAAACGTATGAGAGTAGGGAGCAAATTTTTTTATTCCCTATGCTCTGAATTTTCCTTCCATAAGAATATCTTTCAAGGGTTTTCTTGTAGATGGAATTTCTTTTTCTTGAAGTCCCTGGGGCAGGTTTTCTTTTTGACCTTTTCTACCTATCGCAATCATGGCTTCCACATCATAATCCTCCGGTATTCCCAGCGTACTGCGGGCTTTATCATAATCAAAACCTTCCATGCCATGCGTCACCAAACCTCTGGTTTCAGCTTCCAAAGCAAGATTTTCCCAGGCCGCGCCAGCGTCAAAAGTGTGCGTGCGGGATGGTTGACCGTTAAAATCAAAAGTTTTCTTGGAAATAACTATAACAAGAACGGCGGCATTTTTTGTCCAGGATTGATTAAATTCACCCATAAGGCCGAAAATATCATCCCAGTCACCTGAGCCCCTTTTTGCGTAAATAAAACGCCAGGGCTGATTGTTGTAAGAAGAAGGCGCCCATCTGGCTGCCTCAAAAAGCGACATAAGTTCTTCATCAGATATCGTTTCTCCGCTCATGGCGCGGGGCGACCAGCGTTCCAGAATCAGCGTGTTAACCGGATGCTCAGGCACACGATTTGTTGAAGTTTTTTGCATGGTTGATGTATTCATAAATAAAAAGTTTTAAAATGTACGCCCCATAATCTTAACCGACTGCTGGCCGGCGTCAAGCGAGTTTTATTGCGGCCTAAAAAAATAAAATTTATACAAAAACTTTTAAAAATTGAGATTAAAAATAAGAATTGAGGAAAAATTTGCGTCAGCAAATATTTGCCGAGGGACAGAATCGAACTGTCGACGCCTGCCTCTTCAGGGCAGCGCTCTACCACTGAGCTACCTCGGCCTAATCTGAAAAACTCTACCTAAAAACATGGGAAATTTCACGATGAAGGACTTGACATAAGCTCAAACGATATGATATACTATAGTGAAATAGTTGATCTTTGAAAGAAAAATCAAAAATAAAAAATTACATCCAAAAGTTTTTCTAAAGCCCGGGAGAAATCTACCAATGATCATGGATACGAAGATTCCACCATTTTCGCCGCTATGTTCCTTGGTAGGTTTTTCCCTGGCTTGTCAAAAGACGTAGGGAGAAAGCTGTCAAAGGTTGGCATCAATAAAGCGCAAATAGCGACCATTCATGGATGGTCGTCAGGCTTTGATGGCTTTCTCCTTAAGTCTTATGGAAAGGAGAAATTGACCATGTCCTGGAGTCCCCCAGGTTTCAGGCATGTTTATCTTTTTCGTCTGGTGGGTAAAAAGGCCAGACTGTAAAAGGACGAGATTGGGCTTTGTTTATCAGCTCTTGATGTTTGGCAACAGACATTATGAACTGGTTAATGAGGGAAATACTGGCTTTGTTCAGCGATGAATGAAGAAGAGTGTCTACTGAGGAGATCTTATCATTTCCAAGGTGTTCAGATGTTGAAATCTTCTACTGTAAGGCTTAGGGAGTCTGTAAGCCGCCAGGGAGCGGGCTGCCTTCAGGTTGAATTTTGGTCATTATTTTTTTGACCTTCAACCTTCAAGACAGCTCTCTTTCTGGCGGTTTTGTTTTGTCCGAAAAACGCGCAACACAAACTTTAGGCCTTCCCCGCTTTCGCGAGGATGACAAATGACTTTCCCCGCTTTCGCGAGGATGGGGTGACAATCAGCTTGCGCTAATATGAAGTATAAATAAATTAATTCCGTCTGTCATTCCCACGCAGGCGGGAAATGAACACAATCTAAATTTTTTCTGAAATGAAAAATCGTGT
>CAZZPB010000162.1:0-3992 GCA_964655905.1 uncultured Candidatus Peribacteria bacterium | reverse complement strand
GCAGTTTGACCCAATTATCATTGAGGCATATTATGTAAACGACAAATAAACGACATTTTTAGCGACAGACCACGTCATGTTCCATCCGCAATTTACCATAACGTCAAAGATACTCAATGCGTTAAACCGTATTGAGGTAATTCGTGAAAAGATAGCAACATGCCAAATTCATCCAAAAGAAGAGTATCAACTAAAAAGAGAAGCAATACTAAGCATGGTGCATCATTCTACCGCCATTGAAGGAAATACATTAAATGAATTTGAGATACAAAAAGTGCTTGCCGGCCAAAAGATTAGCGCACCGCCAAGAGAAATTTATGAAGTTAAAAACTATAAAAAGGCATTGGACTGGATTTCACAGAAAATAACACCAAATATTACTGAAAAAGATGTATTAAAAATCCATGGCCTCCTCAGCGCCAACATTTTGCATAAAGAACATAGCGGAAAATATCGCAAAGAACCCGTATACATCATATCAAGAACACCGATATCGCAAGAAATACGCTACGTTGCGCCGAAACACGAAAAAGTTCCAAAATTAGTTCAAAATTTATGCAAATGGATTGTCACCGCAAGGCATGACAGACTTTCACCGATTATCATTGCCGGTATTGCTCATGCGGAAATGGCGGCCATTCACCCTTTTGTTGACGGTAACGGCCGCGCCGCCCGCCTGCTTGCAACATTGATTCTCTACACGGAAAACTACGACTTTCGAAAATTATTCGCTCTGGAAAACTATTACAATACAAATCGTCCGGCCTATTATGATGCAATCCATCTGGGCAAAAACTACGAAGAACGCAATAAGGCAAATCTTACACGTTGGCTCGAATATTTTGTCGCAGGCTTTCTGGCTGAAATGGAGCTCGTTATTGATAAAATCAAACCCTTTCTTTATGTTGGAAAAAATAATTCAAAAACGAAAATAATACTTTCCAGGCATGAGATGAAAATACTCGATTTCCTGCAGGAAATGAATAATATTGGGAGTGGCGATATCCAGGCTATTCTTACTGTATCAAAACGTACTGTACAGCGCTATTTAGCGGGACTTGTTAAAAAAGGATTGATCAAAAAGCACGGTAGTAAGAAGAATTCACGATATACTATTCCATAGAAATATATCAGGAAATTTTAACCAGTGTTTTGATACCGGCTTGATTTAGCATTTGCGTAACAGCTTTTAGGCGGGCATCCCTTAGATGATCTACCCGATGAACCTGGATTTTTTTTATTTTATTATTTATCAAAACATTTAATGCTTCTTCATCACTATAAGGAAAAGTTAACATCAACATCGGTTTTTCAGCATTATAAATTTTATCGGTATACTGTTCATCAAATAGAATATTGTGCTCAAATATTGTAATTTTACTCAGGTCAAGTTTTGGATTTGCAAATCGCAAAGCAGAACGCACGGAAGGATTAGTATCATTTATGAGTAAAACTCTATTGGGGTACTTTTCTAGAATTGGCCTAATAAATTCATCTGCCCATGATGGTGTTAAAACTGATACTCCTTGAAATTCAATTGTGATTTTTTCATTTTCATCTAATGAATTCAGTGTTGGCAAAAAGGCTGATAAAGCTTCTTTGCCCGCTTCTCTTGAGGTTAAAATGTCACCAAATTTTTTTAATTCAATAATCATAAAATGATGCGGAGGTTCGTTAGAATTTTAATACAGCAAAGCAACCATGGAAAGTTTCGCATTTAGTAATATTTAGTTCCAGATCCCCCTTTTTTAGATCCAGTTGCGCATCGCCTGTTCTAAAAATTAGCTTTACGTCACTTGTCAAAATATTTTGCGCGACTGATTTTAACCCATTTCCTCTTCTTTCCGGGAATCTTCCAGATATGATTTCTGTAAAAGCAACTTTTAGAGCTTCTGTATGGGATGCCAGTCCTGTTCGGACAGCTTTTAAAGTTGCTAATATTCCTCGTCCCCTATCAGCCAAAACAATTATTCTTTTGTTTAAATCATACGCAAAAAAAATTCCTAAAATATCAGGCCAATTGCCTAAATTATGAGCATAAGAATTATCGCCAATTTCTCCGACCATGGAAGTTAATAGAGAATGGTGTATACCAAGACCATCAACTTTTTGTAAATCATTTTCCAATCTCGAAAGCCTGCCCGGTGCAAAAACATCCTTAGTACGACAATAAAACTCTTTCGCAGGTTCGGCTGGTGTGCCCTGGGATGCCCAACGCCATCCTATGGCATGCAAATCTTTTGTGAATATTTTTATATCAAGTTCTTTATAAAATCTCTTGCCAGTGGCAGTCGCTCTGAAAGATTTCAAAATTCCTTTATTATCCCAGCGCCTAAGCGTTTGAATAGAAACTCCTAAGAGTTTTGCTGTTTCTCCAATTGAAAGTAGCTTGTCATTTTCCATAAAATCTATACAAATCTGTACAGAGTATAGCAAAATCTATACAAAAAGCAACTGCACGGCTTGAACATGCCTATAATTTTCATATCATTGACATACTCAATCTTGAGCATAAACTCAATTGTCAGATATGAACTCTATATCCGCCAACATTTGGAAACTTACCGCACGCCAGTTTTTACATGAATTGATGTTTTTTATTCCAATTCTTGTGCCGCTTTGGAGCCAGTTTTTTTCGATGCAGCAAATTTTTATGCTGGAGGGTGCGTATTCAGCGATGCTCCTTATTTTTGAAATACCATCGGGATATTTTGCGGATATTTTTGGAAGGAAAAAATCGTTAATCATAGGCTCACTTTTTGGCGTGATTGGAATAACGATTTTTATATTTTCCTCAACTTTCATTGAATTTCTTATTGGGGAAATTATCCTTGGCATAGGAGGCAGTTTTATTTCCGGAGCCGAAGAATCCGTTATCTATGAAACGCTTTTGCAGCAACAACAAGAGCAGCACTACAAAAAAGTACAGGGGAACATATTCCTGGCGGGGCGTATTGGTTCGATTATCTCAAATGTAAGCGGCGCGTTCCTTGCGACAATATTTCTAAGATTGCCTTTCTACGCCACGTTGCTGCCATTTTCTTTATGTTTTTTGTTGAGCCTTACTTTGCAGGAGCCCCTGAAACAAGCTCAGGGCGGGCCCCTTCGGCAAGCTCAGGGCAAGCCCGTTCAACATACAGGAAAATTTGAAACATGGCCGCATTTCAAAACAATTTTAAACGAGACCGTCCGGGATAAAAAATTGTTTTTCTTTCTTATTTTTGCAGCCATTCCGCCGGCCTTTTTCTTCATATCTTTTTGGCTTTACCAAAGATATATGCAGTTTATTGATCTTCCGATTATATATTTTGGTATCGTTATCGCGGCGATGAGCGTTTTTTCCGGCCTTGGATCAAAATATGCGCATAAAATAGAAGCCCGCCTTGGCTTGAAAATCTCGCTTACCTGTGTGCCGCTGATTGCCGCGCTGGTATGGTTGTCTTTGGCGTATCTGAAAAGTTTCTGGGCGTTGCCTTTGCTCATTCTGACGCCTTTTTTATGGGGTTTTTTCATGCCGATTTTTCAGGATTATATCCAAAAGATGGCGGGCCATGACCGAAGGGCAACACTGCTTTCCATTCGCAGTTTTGGAACGAGAGGCATTTTCCTTATCCTCGGGCCGTTCCTGGGATACATAACCGATCTTTATTCAATTCAAACAGCGTTCTTTGCTGCCGCGATGCTTTTTGCATTGCTGAGCGGATTAAGTCTCTTTAGTTTGCGGCGGGTAGGGGTTTTATAATGTTTTTCCAAGTTTCACTGAATCATACGCAAATGAGTTTGAATAAATAATATGTGGCATAAATTTCAAAATTCGAATAACAAATTTCAAACAAAGGTCAAATGTTTTAATTTTTAATATCAAACAGGAATTTTCAGTCCCCATCTTGAATTGACATTTGAACCTTTGAACTTTGATATTGAATTGACATTTGTTATTCGGATTTCGGATTTGATCATAGTTTTTCCTGAAATTTTATTCAAAGAAAAAA
>CAZZPB010000161.1:0-3300 GCA_964655905.1 uncultured Candidatus Peribacteria bacterium | reverse complement strand
TCTTGGAAAATATAAAATCCGCGCCAAACCCGTAGAGACAGGTTTAAAACCTGTCTCTACGGGTTTGGAATCACAGGAATTTGAAATAAGACCGCAGGGCATTTTCAGCTATTTATGGACAACACTCTTCTATCAGCCGCTCTACAATATTTTAATTTTTCTGATCAATATTGTGCCAGGACACGATTTGGGTTTTGGAATTATCTTAATGACGATCCTTATAAGGACAATTTTGTTAATTCCGTCACAAAATGCCTTGAAATCACAAAAGAAAATGCAGGAATTACAGCCGAAACTGAACAAAATCAAAGAAAAATACAAGGACAATCAGGAAATGGCGACAAAAGAAACATACGCCGCCTGGAAAGAACATAAAGTAAACCCGTTCGGAAGCTGCCTGCCGCTTTTAATTCAGCTTCCGGTGCTTCTTGCGCTTTATCAGGTTGTGCAAAATGGCTTAAATCCTGATAATAGTCATCTTCTGTATGGAAGTCTTAAGAATTTCGCGTATGGCTCCATGCACGTCAATTTTCTGAATATCCTTGATTTGACCAAAATTAACAGCTATATTTTGCCACTGCTTGTGGGCGGTTTACAGTTTTTACAGATGAAACTGGCGATGATACGCTCAAAAACTGCAAAATCGATAGGAAAAAATATTGCCCTAAAAGAAGATAAGCAAAAGACAGGTGGCAATGAAATGGAAATGGCAAATAAAATGATGATCTATTTTATGCCGGCGATGATTGCCGTGTTTACCGCATCAGTACCAGCAGGAATAGGACTTTATTGGTGCATTTCAACAGTATATGGCATAGGACAACAACTTGTAGTAAACTACCAGTCCGATGCACAAAAAAGCACGGTAAAAGTTCTTAATTCATAACGATCATAAAGCCGCAGGGACAGGTTTAAAACCTGTCCCTACGGCAGGGCCTTAATTTCTTAACCACCGCCATAGCGGGGTCCCATGACAGAAACACAACTCCAACAACTCCTGGAAGACATTCTAAACAGGCTTACAACGCCGTTCCGTAAAGTGCGTATTGAATCAAAAGAAGAAAATACATATCGCCTTAATATTGAAAGCGAGGAACCGAGCCTGCTCATCGGACGGCACGGCGAGAATATTTTCGCGCTCCAGAATATCATCAAAAATATCGCATGGAAACAATTCCCCGGCGATTACAAAATAACCGTTGACGTTGACGATTACCGCAAAAGGCAGGAAGAAAATGTGATTAAAATGGCTGAGAGAAAAGCCGATTTTGTGCGAAGAAATCAGGAATCGCAGGCCCTTCCGGCAATGTCACCCTACTTTCGCCGTCTAATTCATCTCCATCTTGCCGAAAAGTTCGAAGATCTTGTCACGGAAAGCGATGGTGAAGGGGATTTTCGCCACGTTATCATTAAGCCAAAAACCTGATTTGAGTAGAACAACAGGCATACCTGCTGTTTATACCGCCATGTATTAAAAAAAGCATATATTGCAAAATATGGCACTTACTATTCAGAAAATAAGGCATATTTTACGAATTTCACTGATAATTTCAGGGGTGGTTTTTTTGAGCCTTACGCCAGTTTTTGCAGAGGAACAAACGGACATTTTCAATGACATTAAACTCGGTTACCCTCATTATGTTGCCATAAAATTTTTAAAAGAACGCAATATTATTAATGGATACCCTGATGGAAGTTTCAAGCAGGAACGGTTGGTCAGCCGCGCGGAAGCCCTTAAAATACTTTTTTCGGCATTAAATAAAGCAGAAATTAAGGTGCTGGAACCAACAATATCTTTTCCGGACGTGCACAGGGAAGACTGGTTTTATGAATTTGTATACAAATCCCTTCAAAAAGGAATTGCCCAGGGTTACCCGGACGGATCTTTTTATCCGGCACGTCCAATTAACCGTGCTGAAAGCCTCAAAATCGTCCTGCTGGAAGAAAATGGCATGATTCCGGAAAAAGTTATGGCTGCCCCCTACAGCGATGTTCCAATTGAAAGCTGGTTTGCTCCTTATGCAAAACTTTCAAAACAACGCGGCCTTTTTCTTGAAACACGCAATAATGGCGGTGAGCTGCTGCCAAATGAACCTGTTACACGCGGTGAGTTCGCCGAACTGATCTACCACTTGCTAAAAAGCATAGATAAGTCAAAATTCACCAGGGCAACTTTTTATTCTGATTTTTTAGCTGGAAGAGGAACCAGCAGTGGAGAAACTTATCAGCATGGCGTCTTTACAACAGCGCATCGTACACTGCCATTTGGAACGAAACTACTTGTCACAAACCTTCTGAACGGTGAAAATGTTGAAGTAAAAGTGAATGATCGCGGACCGTACGCTACCGGAATAGATCTGGATCTTTCCAAGTCGGCATTTGCAAAGATTGCAAAACCAAGTACAGGTATTATTCCCGTGGAATATAAAATTATCCCATGAAATATTATGAAAAATTCGCTGCCGTATACATTTTTACGCAAACCGGAGGGAAAAATTATCAACAAAAAAATCCCGCTCTCGCAGGAAATTAAGCGCGGTATTTATTTACTTGTTTTCACCCTGCTTGGGATCATTGTCACCCTCGGCACAGTTTTTTTATTGAATACAAGCCAGGCAACGCAAAAAGGCTATATTCTAAAAAAGGAACAAATCGACAAAGAACAATCTCTCTTCATTAATCGCGATCTCATCAATAAAATTATCGAAGCCCAGTCTTTCAAAACGATTGAGGAAAAAATCATGGGCAAAAAAATGAAACCTGTGGAGGGCTTGACTTATATCAAGGAGAAAAAATGATCGGAATTTTAAAAACGCGCAACGCAAACCTTAGGCCTTCCCCGCTTTCGCGAGGATGACAAATGACTTTCCCCGCTTTCGCGGGGGCCTCCTTGTTGCTTGCTACTCTGCTACATAACTATCCGATTTAACAAACCCACTACCAAACCTTTTAAATCGTACGACCTCCCATGTATTATCATGGCGTTATGAATACATCTTAAATTTTTTCTAAACTTTTAGAAAAATACTTCCTGTACCTGTAGCTCAGCTGGATAGAGCGCAGCCCTCTTGTTACTGGGGAAACCCAGGTTTCCCCAGTTAGCGCTCCGCGCCCCCTTCCTGCTTTGCCTATTGAAGAGCGGGAACCCACGAGACCCCCTCTTCAATAGAAGCGTAATCTAAACATTGAAAAATATCTCCTGTACCTGTAGCTCAGCTGGATAGAGCGCAGCCCTCTTGTTACTGGGGAAACCCAGGTTTCCCCAGTTATCGCTCCGCGCCCCCGTCCTGCTTTGCCTAT
>CAZZPB010000160.1:0-2896 GCA_964655905.1 uncultured Candidatus Peribacteria bacterium | reverse complement strand
TTCCGATGTTCCGAAGCCGATGGCGCCTGTCGGTGCCAGGCGTTTTTTAGATATCGTAATGGATTATTGGATCGCGCAGGGAATTGACCGTTTTGTTTTGGCGATTAATCAAAAGTTTGCAGATGTTACGGAAAGTTTTTACGGCAGGCGTTATAAGCAAGCCGAAATTGCTTATGCCATTGAAGACAAGCCTCTTGGGACGGGCGGCGGCTTTTTAAACGCATGTCAAAAAATTGATCAAGAAACATTTCTTGCTTTGAACGGAGATACGTATTTTGAAGTACCATTTTCAGGTCTGGTGCGTTTGCATAAGCAGGCTGGTTCAAGTTGGTCAGTCGCTTTGCGGCAAGCACCAAAGTCTGAGCGGTATGGCAATGTGGAAATCAATTCCTCGGGTCGCATTTTAAACTTTGATTCAGCCAAACAAAACAGCTCCTGTTTCATTAATGGAGGTGTTTACTTTGTGAATCGAAGTGTGCTTCGGCATTTTAAGCAAAATGAAAAACTGCTTTCGTTGGAAAAAGAGCTTTTGCCTCAAATGATTGCGGCCGGCGAAAACGTTTATGGTTTTGCATTCTCAGGGCGTTTTATTGACATCGGTATTCCAAAAGACTATTACGCTGCGGTTGAAATGTTTAAAGGAAACTAAATTTCGGAGGTCCAATTGGCAGATCGAGTACTGGTGACGGGCGGGGCAGGTTACATCGGGTCAGTCATGGTTCCTGAGCTTTTAAAGGCGGGTTATCACGTGACGGTTGTTGATAATTTCATGTACAAACAAAACAGTCTTGCTCATGTCTGCCATGAGAAAAATTTTAATGTCGTCTTTGGCGACGTTCGTTCACAAGACCTAATGAAAAAATTGGTGTCCCAGGCAGATATTGCCATTGCGCTGGCTGCTTTGGTGGGAGCGCCTTTGTGCGAGCGGGATACGGTTGGCGCTATGACTATCAATCGAGATGCCATTCGTGAACTCGCTAAAATGATGTCGCCTGATCAGCGCCTGCTTTTGCCAACCACAAACAGCGGTTACGGCGTCGGAGGGAAAAATGAGCTTTGCACGGAAGAGTCGCCGGTGAAACCGCTCTCGCTCTATGCGCGTTCAAAAGTGGATGCCGAGACGGCCGCGATGGAAAGGAAAAATTCAATCAGTTTTCGGCTGGCAACGGCCTTCGGAATGTCGCCGCGAATGCGAATTGATCTTTTAGTCAATGATTTCACTTATCGTGCCGTTCATGACCGTTTCGTGATTTTGTTTGAAGGTCATTTTAAGAGAAACTACATTCACGTACGCGACATCGCAGGCGTTTTTTTACACGGAATTAAAAATTTTGGAAAAATGAAGGGCGAGATTTATAATGTCGGACTGTCAGATGCGAATTTGTCGAAAGTAGAGCTGTGTGAAAAGATCAAAACCCACCTGCCCGGCTTCACGATTTTAGAAGCCCCCGTGGGCCGTGATCCGGATCAACGGGATTACATCATATCAAATGCAAAAATAGAGAAAACAGGCTTCAAACCAAAGGTTTCTCTGGATGAGGGCATTCGTGAATTAATCAAAGGCTTCACGATGATCAAAAATAACCAGTACGGCAACGTGTAAAGCGATATTCCACTGCTTTGAAACCTACCCAAAGCATTTTTCAAAGTAAAATCAATCGGGATTTCCTGCTTCTGTTTTTGATTCTCACCGGTTCTTTCCTGCCTTTTTTCAAAAACTCAATTTGGCCCCAGCACGACGGAATGTTTGTCTACCAGCTTTTTTACGCTTTCTACAATAATTTTTATTTTACGGGAGAGCTGGCCAAATGGTTCCCTTTTGGTCCTTATGGAATTCAGACGGATTTTTTTCAACTCAATAGTTTGTCACCGGCCTGCTATTTCATCGGGTTTCTAGGCTCTCTTTTTCGCATTCAAAATGTGTTGTTGCTGCTGAAGTTGTCTGTTTTTTTGGAACACGTGACACTGCTTCTGGGAACCTACCTTCTTTCGCGCGAGCTATTCCGCCACAGAGCCGTGATCTTTTTTGTTTGTTTGGGCGCCATTGGAAGCGCATTCTGGCTGCTGCAGATTTATTTTAATTTTCGGATTTATTATCTTTTACCCTTGATCCTTTACTTTTTGACTGTTTTTTTCAGAACAAAGAACCCGTCATTTTTTTGGTTGGCCGGGATCACGTTCATCATCGCACACATTGGAGTTCCGATTTACTATCTGCCATTTAACTTTATGGTTTTTGGCGTTTTTACGCTGATCCCACTGATTCGATTGCGTTTATATCGTGACATGCTTCGATTGGATTCACGGGGTTTTTTTCTATTCGCGCTATTTGTTTGCTTTGCGGCGGTTTTTCTTTATCTTGCATCTCATGTTTTCGATCATGCGTTTTTAATGGGCCAGGGACGCGATCCAATTTCGGGAGCTACACCGCTCGATGTGTTTCTTACACACGGAGGCAACACGGGAGTCCGAAAATTCATCGGATTTTTATCCCCAGGTTTCGTCGATGCAGCGGATCCAACAGCAAACTTCACTTTCTACATTGGGTTACTCCCGCTTTTCTTTGCTTTATATGGTATTTTTTGCGTTCGTCATGTTTGGTTTATCTCTTTGTGGTTGACCATTTTAGTTCTTATTATTTTTTCAAGCCCTTCTTTTACGCCTTTTGCCGCAAAGGCCGCCTATTTTGGCGTTCCTTACATGCGTTATTTTCGCTACATCGGACATATCGGAAGTGTTTTGAAAATTCTTCTTCTGATTGCCGCAGGTTTTGGCTTCCAAGCTTTTCTAGGTAATGCAAAGTCGCCTTCTGTAAACCGTTGGCTATGCACCGCGGCCATTTTATTCTTATTCTGCGATTTACTTTTTTTCCAAATTAAAATGCGGCATTTGTGGC
>CAZZPB010000159.1:0-2786 GCA_964655905.1 uncultured Candidatus Peribacteria bacterium | reverse complement strand
CCACTCTTTGGTAGATTTCAATTTCGGCCACAACGCCTGCGGATCCGGCCGCGACAAAACCACTTTCCCGTACCGCTCCAATTTTTCCCCCTCGCCCGAATCAATCAACTCATAATCGCGGCTCGGTTTGGTGATGAGAATTTGCAAAGACATAATTTTTGGCTATTTTTTTATTAACAACACACCAATCTTGACAACTTTTTTTGATCTGCTATAATACAAGTACAAATGGCTTCGGCCCTCCCCACAAGGGGGTATAAATAATAAGATACCTCATCCAAGCAATTGGGTGGGGTGTTTTTTAATTTCACAAAAATCTTTCTCCGAAACATCCCCTATTTTATAGTGTAGTCGTTTACCGTCTATTAATCTGATTTGAGAAAGAATTACTGTGCTAACAAATCCATTCAATAAAAAAGAAAAATAATATATCCCTTTCTTGTGATTTCTGGTCAAAGGCAAACCCCAACAAATTTCTTGATTAAACTTCTTTAAAATCAAAACCGGTCGTAAAAATTCGTCACCGCGTCCGTCATGCTCAAATCCAACATTTGCGCCCAGTGAACAAAACCACACTTCGCGTTCATGAAAAAAAGGGCGTATTTTTTCTACATGCAGAAACGACTTTTGCGTATGCCACTTTTGAAAATCTTTATGCATGATTTATTTTTTTCTGATAATAAGAACATCCTCTTTTACAGCCTGCAACCCATTTTTTGTATTAACTTGTGTGTCCAGTGTGGTCTTAAACTCAATCTCACAGGCAACTTCATTACGCACCGCAACAACCACGGCTTCATAACTGGCGCGATTGTCACCAGTAACCGGATAAATGCGTATCTCTTTGCCCACACGCAAAAGTTCGCGCAATCTTAGTGCTAGTTGTTGCTCGTTTTCAAAAGGCACCGACCGACCCAAAACCAAATCAAACGAATTATTTTCAGCGGGAATTGCCTCTGCCGGCGCAATAATTGTTTTTCGTTCAATTTCCGCGCGTGTGTCGGCCGGCAATTTTTTCATCACCGGTTTTAAAAAATCTTTACTGGCATAACCCGATTCATCATCCGCACCCAAGGCCGGTTCAAGTGAATAAAAATCCGTCACTAGTTTATTAATGATAACAGAGGCTGCTAAACGCCGATCACCGGCGCCAATTTCTAAAATTTTTCGATCCTTAAAATCCTGATCCGATAAAGCAAAAACTTCTTGGTACTCTTTTAATTGACCCTTAAGCCAACTAAAAAAATCCTGTCGTTCAATTTCCGCGCGCGCTTCTGGAGACAAAGACATAAAAAAATTTAAATCCACCTCTTATTCAAACAATGGTAGAATATCCACACCCGCAAGTCAAATCTTGATGTTCATTTTGCACCGAATTAAAAACATCAGCCCGCGGGCTGATGTTTTTAATTCGGTGCAAAATGAACATCAAGATTTGACTTGCGGGTGTGGATATTCTACCATTGTTTGAATAAGAGGTGGATTTAAATTTTTTTATGTCTTTGTCTCCAGAAGCGCGCGCGGAAATTGAACGACAGGATTTTTTTAGTTGGCTTAAGGGTCAATTAAAAGAGTACCAAGAAGTTTTTGCTTTATCGGATCAGGATTTTAAGGATCGAAAAATTTTAGAAATTGGCGCCGGTGATCGGCGTTTAGCAGCCTCTGTTATCATTAATAAACTAGTGACGGATTTTTATTCACTTGAACCGGCCTTGGGTGCGGATGATGAATCGGGTTATGCCAGTAAAGATTTTTTAAAACCGGTGATGAAAAAATTGCCGGCCGACACACGCGCGGAAATTGAACGAAAAACAATTATTGCGCCGGCAGAGGCAATTCCCGCTGAAAATAATTCGTTTGATTTGGTTTTGGGTCGGTCGGTGCCTTTTGAAAACGAGCAACAACTAGCACTAAGATTGCGCGAACTTTTGCGTGTGGGCAAAGAGATACGCATTTATCCGGTTACTGGTGACAATCGCGCCAGTTATGAAGCCGTGGTTGTTGCGGTGCGTAATGAAGTTGCCTGTGAGATTGAGTTTAAGACCACACTGGACACACAAGTTAATACAAAAAATGGGTTGCAGGCTGTAAAAGAGGATGTTCTTATTATCAGAAAAAAATAAATCATGCATAAAGATTTTCAAAAGTGGCATACGCAAAAGTCGTTTCTGCATGTAGAAAAAATACGCCCTTTTTTTCATGAACGCGAAGTGTGGTTTTGTTCACTGGGCGCAAATGTTGGATTTGAGCATGACGGACGCGGTGACGAATTTTTACGACCGGTTTTGATTTTAAAGAAGTTTAATCAAGAAATTTGTTGGGGTTTGCCTTTGACCAGAAATCACAAGAAAGGGATATATTATTTTTCTTTTTTATTGAATGGATTTGTTAGCACAGTAATTCTTTCTCAAATCAGATTAATAGACGGTAAACGACTACACTATAAAATAGGGGATGTTTCGGAGAAAGATTTTTGTGAAATTAAAAAACACCCCACCCAATTGCTTGGATGAGGTATCTTATTATTTATACCCCCTTGTGGGGAGGGCCGAAGCCATTTGTACTTGTATTATAGCAGATCAAAAAAAGTTGTCAAGATTGGTGTGTTGTTAATAAAAAAATAGCCAAAAATTATGTCTTTGCAAATTCTCATCACCAAACCGAGCCGCGATTATGAGTTGATTGATTCGGGCGAGGGGGAAAAATTGGAGCGGTACGGGAAAGTGGTTTTGTCGCGGCCGGATCCGCAGGCGTTGTGGCCGAAATTGAAATCTACCAAAGAGTGG
>CAZZPB010000158.1:0-5596 GCA_964655905.1 uncultured Candidatus Peribacteria bacterium | reverse complement strand
CAAACAGGAATTTTCAGTCCCAATCTTGAATTGACATTTGAACCTTTGAACTTTGATATTGAATTGACATTTGTTATTCGGATTTCGGATTTGATCATAGTTTTTCCTGAAATTTTATTCAAAGAAAAAAACGTATGATCCGAAATATCCTATCAACATAAAAAGGATATTGCAAAACCATGCAATAGGGGGTAACATCAGGGTGTAACTTTCTTACACCTTAATATATGAGAAAAACTTTGGACAGGAAAAAGGTAAATTTCATGATCAACAGGGAGACTTTAATGCGATTTTATCAGTTAATTCCCAGCGGGGAGCGCAGTGATTTTTTAAACGATACTCTCAAAGAGAGATTAATTAAATATGCTAGAAGTAAAGCTTCCCAGCAGATTGATAAATTCAGGAAAGAATGGAAATTAAAATTAAGTACCAAAGAAATCATTAAACTCAAAAATTATGGCAGAGAATAATCAATTGTACATTATAGATGCTTCTGTTTTGTTAAAACCATTTATAGAAGAAACCCAGGATCTTGAGAAAGCGATAGCGGTGCAAAAGGATTTTTTAAAATATAAAATTAAACTTGGAATGCCGTCATTTTGTTTATATGAGCTTTTAAATACGCTTTGCAGAAAATTTCCAGATAAAGCGATGCCGTCATTGTCACAAATTTTAATGCTGAATATAAAAGAATATAGATTGAATCTTGAAAATTTATATATAGCTTTAACAATAATGCAAAAATTTTCCAAAGTTTCGTTTTATGATGCCGTTTACCATGCCATTGCAATTGAAAATGGCGGAATTTTTGTAACCGCCGATGAGAATTATTACAAAACAACCAGATCCCTAAAACACATAAGGCTTTTAAAAAATTATTCCCCGCTTTCGCGGGGATGACATACACGGGTATGGCGTACAGACAATATGTACCGATTGTCATCCCCGCGAAAGCGGCTCGAGCTCTATCAATATGCATGTTGTTTAACCACCAGCTTACGCAGTTCTTCCACGCCGATGATCAGTAATGAAAACATCCCTATTAAAAGCCATTCTTTGGTATTTAAACCGGTGGTGTGCAGATAATTCTGCAATATGGGAACTTCTACAATCAGAACAGTTAATAACAGAGAACTTGCTATGGCCCATAGCAGTTTTGGATTGGAAAAAAATGGAATTTTGAAAATTGACCGGTGTTCGCTTCGGGCGTTAAAGGCATTTGCCATCTCCAATGTGGTAAGAAGCACAAATGCCATTGTAATGCCTTTTACATGGTCCGCAGGGTCAAGTTTGGCCAACTGCTGAAACGTCCAGCCAAACCGCGACAGATTCCACAGGTACATTCCGGTTACGATAATTCCGATGGTGCTTCCGGATAAAATAAGCCGCATAATTAATGCCTTATTGAGTATCTTTTGATGAACGTTTCTTGGCTTTTTATGCATGACATCGTGTTCAGGCTGTTCTATGCCAAGGGCGAGAGCGGGTAAAATATCCGTGGTTAAATTGATGAATAAGATGAGTATCGCTGTCAGCGGCGTTGGCAGGTTCAAAAGAATTGCCGCAAAAATAATAAAAAGCTCACCGAAATTTGTTGAAAAAATGTAGAAAACAAATTTTTTGAGATTTTCATAAATTGTCCGTCCTTCTTTGACTGCCGTGACAATCGTGGAAAAACTGTCGTCGCTGAGGATCATATTGGAAGCTTCCTTGGCGACGTCTGTGCCACTGATGCCCATTGCTACACCAATATCGGCCCTTTTAAGGGCAGGGGCGTCATTTACGCCGTCGCCGGTAACCGCCACAACTTCTCCAAGTTCTTTTAGCGTCGAAACAACGCGCAGCTTGTGCTCCGGGCTGACGCGGGCAAAAATAATTTCAAGATCTTTATCACTCAGAAGTTTTTTCAGTTCAGCGTTGCTCATTTTCTCCAAAGTTTCACCTAAAATAATCTGGTATTTATCTTTCAGCAGACCGATTTGCCTTGCAATCGCCTCAGCGGTAAGCCCGTGGTCGCCCGTAACAATATAGACTTTAATGCCGGCGCGATGGGTTAATTCAATGGCTTCTTTAACATCGGAGCGCGGCGGATCAGCCATGCCCACCAGCCCTAGAAAAGTAAGACCGGTTTCTATTTCTTCTTTTTTTAATTTGATACCTTTTTCATGCTCGGCAAGCAGTTTTTTGCTTTCGAAGTGGCTGAGTTCCTTATATGCAAAGCCCAGGCAGCGCAGCCCTTTGCTGGCCATCTCTTCATTTTTTTTCACAAAGTCAGCGGTTGTGCCGCGGTCAATGACCATGGTGTTATTGTTCAAAATGACGTGCGTTGAAATGGCTGAAATGCTGCTTGGAGCCCCCTTGCTGAAGACATACATTTTTTCCGTTGTTGTGTCTTTTACGATGATGCTCATGCGTTTTCGGGTAGCATCAAAAGGAAATTCATGTATTTTTTCATATCGATTTTTGATAATTTCAAAATCAAAACCGCTTTTTTTGACTACGGAGACAAGGGCGCTTTCCGTAGGATCCCCAACGCTTTTCCAGATGTTATCTTCTTCCTGAATACTGGCGTTATTGCACATGCCTGCCACGAGCATGAGCAATTCAAAAGGCCTGTACACCTTTGGGTGTTCCGATTCAAATGTTTCAAGAATTTCATCAGCCCCCGCGAAAGCTGGGGACAAATTTTCATCGCTTTCGCCAAGCAAAATAAAATTTCCACCATTTGTGGCCATGTCGGTTTTTTGAATTTCAATAACTCCTTTTGGCTTGTAGCCAACGCCTTTCACCGTTCCATGATATCGGTCAAAATATATTTCCTTCACAGTCATTTCATTTTTGGTAAGCGTGCCTGTTTTATCCGTGCAGATAACGGTTGTCGCGCCAAGGGTTTCCACGGAAGACAACTGTTTTACGATTGCTTTATTTTTGGCTAACCGCTGGGCTCCTATGGCCAGGGCGATGGTAATTGTGGTCGGAAGTCCCTCGGGGACTGCCGCCACTGCCACCGAAGTTGCGAATAGCAGGGTGCTGACCAGTTCCCTTTTTTGAATCAAAAATCCGATGCCAAAAAGCGCGGCCGTGATGACCAGGGTAATTTTCCCTACAAAAGCGCCAATATTTTTGAGCTCTTTTTCCAGCGGGCTTTTGTCTTTTTTTGTTTCCGTCGTAAGAGCCGCAATACGGCCTATTCCCGTGTTCATGCCGGTATGGATAACAATGGCAAGCCCTGTGCCATGCGTTGCCATGGTGCCCATAAAAACCATGTTTTCCGTCATATCTGTTTGGGGGATCGCCTCATCATGTTCTTTATAAGCTGATTTTTCTACAGGTGTGGATTCGCCCGTTAGCATGGATTCCTGCGTCTCCAGTTCATTTATTTCAAAAAGAATAGCGTCCGCGCTTATGGTGTCGCCCTCTTCAATAATCAAAATATCTCCCGGAACAATTCCTTCAGCTGCAATTTTTTTTTGAACCCCGTCACGCCGCACGCGCGCATATGGTTTTACCATTTTTTTCAGCGCTTCTATGGCTTTTTCCGCCTTAAATTTTTGAGCGAAACCGATACTTGCATTGAGCAGAACGATAAAAAGAATAATAGATGCATCCACGATTTCTCCGCTCAAGAAAGCGAAAATTGTTGCTACAATCAAAATAATGACCATCAGATCTTTAAATTCTTCAAAAAACTGGACGATGTACGGCGTTTTTTTTGCTGCCTTTAATTCGTTCAATCCGTATTGAACCAGACGGTTTTTGACTTCAGATTCCATTAAACCGGTAGCTGCCGTGTGATATTTGTTAAAAATGAGACTGTTATCCATAGTTTTGTTATTACATTATTTGGTCGGTGTACATTAATATTTTTATTTATCTGTCATGCCCATCCTCCATATTTTTATCTTTGATCTGGGGGCAACCTACGGTTTCCCCCAGGTACCCCGCCTTGGCGGGGCCCCCTTCCCCTTCGTTCGCTGCGCAGTGGGAACCCGCGAGACCCACTGCTTCGCTTTTGGTCGGTGTACATTAATATTTTTATTTATCCGTCATTCCCATCCTCCATATTTTTATCTTTGCGTGATTGCCGGAAAGAAGCACTTTCGGCACCGTTAAGGCTTTAAATACTTCAGGCCTTGTGTAATGCGGATATTCTTTTTTGCCCTTGAGGGCTTTGGAAAAGCTTTCTTCTTCCGCGGACATGGTGTCTCCCAAAACGCCAGGTACAAAGCGGCTTAGCACATCTATAAATACCATTGCCGCCAATTCTCCGCCAGTTAAAATATATTTTCCTATGGAAAGTTCATAGTCAACTAAAAGGTCTATAATCCGCTGATCAATGCCCTCGTAGCGTCCACACAATAAAATAAAACCATGTTTTACGGCTGTATTTTTTGTTATTAATTTTTCAGCCAAGTTTTTTGCAAGATTATGTGTGAGAGTTTTTCCTTTCGGGCTGAGATAAATGACAGGGCCTTTATTAAATTTTTGAACGTGCCTGATGCAATCGTAAATTGGCTGGGGCATCATGACCATGCCGGGCCCTCCGCCATATGGCGAATCATCCACCTTGTGATGTTTTTCTTTGCTGAATTTTCGAATATCATGGACGACAATTTTGATAATTTTTTTAGCCGCAGCGCGCTTAATAATGCTTTCCTGTAAATAAGAATCGAATATTTTTGGAAAAATCGTGAGAAGATCAAAACGCATGTGTAAAATACAATAAGAATGCGCCAATTGTACCATACTTGACAAGATTATCCATAGTGTTATACAGTTCCCATCTTATAACCCGTACATTATGTCAGAAGATATGCCTGGAGATCCTCCTGAAGCGGAACCAATTGCGCCGGATACGTTTAAGCAAATTGGTCTTGGTGAAAGCGGTTTTTTGCGTGAGACTCTTGAAAATGGGTGTGAAGTTGCCATTTTTAGCTATAAGCAATGTGGGCCATATAAATCTGAAACCGGCACCTGTGATGGGCCAAATCAAGATAATGCAGGCATTAGATGTGATAAAAATATGGTGGTTGTAGCGGATGGTATTGGGGCAACTCCAAACGCTGAAAAAGCTGCCCATTGTGGTACTGAGAAAATTTTGTCTCAAGGCGGCGATTTAAAAGCTGCTGTGAATTTTGCGCATCATGAATTATTAAGTGCAATGCCTGATACAACGTCTGATACAGTTCTGGCCGCCGTTCAAATTCAAAATCAACGCTTGAAAGCTGCCATTCTGGGGGATGCACGCGTGTATGTTATACGAAAAGGCAAAATTTGTTGGCGCAGTAGCGAAAGATCCTATGCTGCCTTACTTGCACAAAATAAATTATTGGAGCTTACAAAACGCCACCGTTTTCCCATGGCTGATCGTGAGGCTTTTATAAGGTTTCAGGATGATCCTTCAACTGTTGTGACAACCCTGCGGACAATCGAAGAAGCTGACCATTATGAAACCTCTTTGGAAGGTGGAGATGTTGTTGTTGTTTGCACGGATGGAGGTATATTACCTGACGATATTTTGGAGCAAATTGTGCAAAAATCTGAAACGGTTGATGATGTTCTTTATGGAGCGATGCTGGCCATAGATCAAATGAAC
>CAZZPB010000157.1:0-3997 GCA_964655905.1 uncultured Candidatus Peribacteria bacterium | reverse complement strand
GTTTGATAAATGTTATATTTTATATCTGTAAGGAACAAGGATTTTTGTTCCTTACATGGGTTGTCTTTAGTATTCCTCCATTCTCTTCGCAACGCGGTACACTTCTTCAAGGCTTGTTTCTGCGTTTAAAGCCTTGAGTATACCGGCCTGTTCCAGGTTGACCATGCCGTTTTTCAGGGCGGCTTTTTCAATATCGATTGAGGAGGCTTTGTCTAAAATCAGACGGCGAATTTCATTATTCATGCGCATGATTTCATAAAGTCCAAGGCGGCCTTTGTAGCCGATTTTATCGCATTCTTTACAGCCAACCGCCTTAAAAAATTGCAAATTTTTCAGTTTTTCAGGATCAATTTCATCTTTTGAATGAAGATTGTCCAAAGCGACTTTTGCCAACTCAAAATAATGCGTTTCAGGGCTGGTGTCGGCGGTTTTACATTGGTCGCAGAGCTTTCGTACAAGACGCTGGGCAATAATCAATTCAATCGTTTCAGCCATCAAAAAAGGTGCTATGCCCATGTTGATAACGCGGGTTAAGGTTTCAGTGGCGCTGTTCGTATGGATGGTGGAAAGCACAAGATGGCCAGTTAACGCGGCTTCAATTGCAATTTCAATTGTTTCCCGGTCGCGAATTTCCCCTACCATGATGATATTCGGGTCCTGGCGCAGGGCCGTGCGAAGGCCGTTGGCAAATGTATAATTGATGTCGGCATGTACCTGGCTCTGATTTAAGCCATCCATTTGAATTTCAACGGGGTCTTCAATGGTCAAAATATTCACCTCCACCCTGTTCAAACGTGAAAGCGCGGAGTACATCGTGGTTGTTTTTCCTGAACCCGTAGGCCCTGTTGTCAAAATAATTCCATTTGGAAGTTTCAGCGCTTCCTCAAAAAAACGCAGACTGTTGCCCTGCAAACCAAGTTCTGGCAAAGTTGGAATTTTCCTTGAACGGTCCTGAATACGCATCACGATTTTTTCACCGTTAATAGTTGGAAGAGTAGAAACGCGCAGATCCATCTCCCTGGCGTCTTTTGTTGTCACCTCGCAGCGCCCGTCCTGCGGAACGCGCTGCTCATCAATTTTCATGTTGGACATGATTTTAATGCGCGACACCACCGCCGGATGAATATTGTGCGGATATTCAACAATCGGCCGCAGCACGCCGTCCACGCGAAAACGAACACGAATCGTGTTTTCCTGCGGCTCCGCGTGAATATCGGAAGAGCGCAGATCCAGGGCGTAACTGATCATGTTCAGCACAAGCTGCGGAATATTTCCGGCCAGAATGGCTTCCTGAAGAAGTTGTAATTTTTGCGTATCTTCCATAACGAATAAAATATTAGGTTTGTAAGAACGGGTCGCGACCCGTCCTCATTTAACGGGCGCCTGAAAATAGGCATTTACTGCGATGGATGCCGTAACGATTTTTTTGCCGGGATCCGGCGGCTCTTTTTTTGATCCTGAAACAAGTCCAGAAGAATCTGTAAAATTGATGTTGATGGAATTGATGCTCATGAGACGCGTTCCATCTGTCAAAACTCCTGAATTTTCAATGAAATTCAGAAATGCGTCAAAGTTCTTTTGTGTGCCCGAAAAGGTCATATTGACTGGCAAAACGGCGTAGTCTCTGTCCGCAACTATTTGAGCCTGGCCAAATTTTAAATCGCTCAAAAAAGCCTGATTGTCGCTTTGATGCAAACTTTTGAATAATTGGTCAAAAACAATTGCAAGCCGGGTGTAGCTTTCTTCAGTGGGATAAACATCTTTTAATGAGTTTAGCGCGGCTGTAAAATTTTCATAAAACTGTTTTTTTTGAATTGGATACTGTGCGGACATGGTATTTTTTGTTGATTCCAAAGCGCTTAACACCGTCCGCTCTTTTTCCAGAGCGCTCCAGGTAGCAGACAATTTTTGATACTGTAAAAAACCATAAATACCAATGGCCGTTAAGAGTATCACCAAAACAAAGGCATAATTCCGAATTTTTGCGCCGTAATCCTTTTTTTGTATTTCAGAATCCATATTGGGATGTTTAACAATTAATTTTTTGATGTTTTTGATACTGGCGCTGGCGCTGGTGCGCTTACCGATTTTGTGCCTGTTGCGGGCGTTGGCGCTGCAACGCTGGTTGATTTTGCGCTTGCTGCGGGAGCTGTAACGTTTTTATCGCTTACTGGTGAAGTTTGTGGCTGTTCCTGTTGTGCGGGGACAGGTTTCAAATCGGTCTCTGCTTCACTCTTTTGTGTTTCTTCTTTTTTTGATGAATCAGCCGCAGGAACAGGTTGCAAATCTGTCTCTTTTTTGCCAAACGGCAATTTTACCTGTGATTTAAATTCGCCGAACTTCTCCAAAAGCGGCGTTAACCCAGGAATTGCAGTGGGGACAGGTTTGAAACCGGTCTCTATTACAATGCCCGGACGATCTTTTTCCGAAAGATTTTGCTTTTGCAGAGCAAGATCAAGCTTGAAATTTGCAAAATAGGCTTCACCGGTTCCACCGCTTCCAGACTTGCTTTTTGCGAAAGATCTCATTTCCACATTTTCAAAATCAGAAGAAGATTCCAGTTGCTGGATCAAATTGCTTAATAACGTAAAATTCGTGCCATCAAGTGTTTTGGAGATTCCGGACAAAACAATTTTGTTCGTGACAGTGTCAAATTCATAGCCTGTATAGACAATGCCTCCATAATTCTCATAAGCAACAGAATCGCCATAGTGGGCATTGCTGATATTGCCTGTTTCATTGGCAATTTTTTTGATGATACTTGACCAGTTTATCCGCTTTTGTTTGAGTTCTGCGATAGTCGAAATATCGCTTTTTGTTGAGGCGAGAATACTATTGGCCAGTTCCTGCAGTTTGGCCTGCTTTTTCGAGTCTGGTTGTGCGGCATAATCGCTAAGATCAAGGCCAAAATTCTTAATCGAAATATTGTGCAGCGCTGCCAGAAGCGGTTTATTGCCAACAAGTTTTATCGCGTTATCAATGAGTTTTAAATCCGCGGCTTCTTGAGACGTTGCACTCGTTTCCTTTGAAAAAGTTTTTCGCTCTCTCCGTAAGGATTCTTTGAGTTTGACTATCGCATCCTGTAGGATTTCCTCATCATTTTGCCGAGGTTGACCCGCTGGTGTCGCTGTCTGCACAACGAGTTCGGATGTTATGTTGGCACGGATATCATTTAACAAAATTGGCAAAGCTTTTTTTTCTTCTTCCAACCGGGTGAGCACGTCTCCGCTCGCGGCGTCTCCGGCGGCTGTTTTTTTTGCGACATTACTCAAAAAATTATCAAACTGGTAGCTGAATTCATTGAGCTTTAGCTGGGCTGTTAAATATCGATATTTGTTAACATCGGTTTGAACCTGGCGTAAATTTTCATTAAGATTCGCCAGGCGTTGTGTGGCATTGAGACTAAACGCGTTGAATGCAGGTGAAAGTTCAATATAAAAATAACCGGTCATTCCAAGGCCTCCCAAAAAAGTGAGCAACAATAAAAACTTTGCTATCCGAAGCCTTCTTTTCAAACGTAATTCCTTTTCCAGTTCAATTGTTTTTTCCAACGTTGGAGCTACTCCAAGTATGGATTTTGGTCCGCCTGAGGCAGATTCTTTTTGAAAAAGAACAGTTGTCAGCAGCTGTGGCTCTTTTTCTTTTTGAGCCGCTTGGGTAAAAATATTACCAAAACTTTGGCTTCGATTTTGGCTTAACGCCGGAGCGTTAACTGATTTCACTTCCGCAGCCGGTATTATTGGCGGGGTTGGAACAGGCGCCGGCGCTGTGGCATCCAATTTTATTGGTTCAGCCATAATTTTTTGTTTTTATATTATCTTTTTATTTTAGCAAATTTTTAGCTCAAACAAAAGCCCCCGTAGAGGCAATTCACGAATTGCCTCTACGGGGGCTTTTATATTGATTTGACAAGAATTACGATTATTTTACCTCTACGGTAGCGCCGGCATCTTCAAGTGTTTTCTTCATTTTCGCGGCTTCGTCACGCGCAACACCT
>CAZZPB010000156.1:0-12762 GCA_964655905.1 uncultured Candidatus Peribacteria bacterium | reverse complement strand
CAAATGTCAATTCAAGATTGGGACTGAAAATTCCTGTTTGATATTAAAAATTAAAACATTTGACCTTTGTTTGAAATTTGATATTCGGATTTTGAAATTTATGCCACATATTATTTATTCAAAGTCATTTGCGTATGATTCATAATAATATTATTCCGCGGCATCATCAGATGCGGCAACTTTGGCCGACGGCAGTAGAGAAATAGACCGAGCAGGTTTTAAGCTTTTTACAGGACCTGTTGGCTTTCTTGCAAAACGCAGCTGGTCTATTAAGCTCTCCAAAGATTCAATACGATCAGGTTTTAATGAAGAAGCATTCAACGCCAAATAATTTAGCAGAGCCAACTCAGCCTTAAAAGATTCTACCAACAAAAGCTGACGATCATACCTTTCCTCAAAATCCTTTGTAATTTCTGCCTTAGCGCTAGATAAACGTGCTCTATTCGTTAAAATAAGAGTGAAAACATCCAATTGCTGTTCGGCAATTTCTAATTGAGACATAGCACACTTTCTTTCTATCACAAAAGGTCCATCCACAATTTTTAAATCATTGCTATTTATTTGATGACCAATCGCTGCTTCAACAACAAGCAGCACATTTTTCAATCTGTCAGATTTGGAAATGACGTTATCATTATCATTTGCAGCAACGACCGATGCAACAACATCGCTTTCATCCGTGATTAAATCGTCCGAATCTGTGCCTGTATTATCCAACATTGCATTATCAAATTAAAAATTACACTCCAAGTATCATAGAACACAATTTATCAATTGTCAATACTTTTAGGGGTTTTTTTGTTTATTGTCTAAGGAATCTCCGAAAATTGTATATAATAAAAATGAACAAACCTTAAACAATTTCTAAATTTTTCATTAAATATGAAAAGAATTCTTTCCGGAGCACAGCCAAGCGGAATGGCGCATTTGGGCAACTACCTTGGAGCGCTGAAAAATCATGTTGAAATGCAGAAAGACTATGAATGTTTTATTTTTTTAGCTGATCTGCATGCCCTTACAACCGTTCGCGACGCAAAGAAACTTAGCCAGTTAACCCTTGAATTGGCCACTTCTTACCTGGCGCTTGGCCTGAATCCTGAAAAAACCGTTTTTTTTAGGCAAAGCGATGTGCATCAACATGCTGAACTTGCCTGGATTTTCAGCTGTATCACGCCAATGGGGCTGCTTGAACGCGCGCACGCTTACAAGGACGCGGTGGCCAAAAACATGAAAGACGCGACCGCCGGACTTTTTACTTATCCAATTTTGATGGCGGCGGATATTTTGCTGTACCAGCCGGACTTTGTGCCTGTCGGCAAAGATCAAAAACAGCATCTGGAAATCGCGCGCGACATCGGCGGCAAATTCAATGATACTTTTGGAGAGACTTTTAAGCTTCCGGAGCCATATATTCCCGAAAATACCGGCTATGTGATCGGAACAGACGGCGAACACAAAATGAGTAAAAGCTACGGCAACGTGATTGAAATTTTTGCGGACGAGGCAACGTTAAAAAGTCAAATAATGGGCATCAAAACTGATTCCACGCCTTTGGAAGCGCCAAAAGACCCATACAAAGACGCAGTGTACAAATTATATTCGTATCTGGCCGATCCCAAAGAACAGGAGGCAATGGCCAAAAAATATAAGGCAGGCGGTTTTGGGCACTCCGAAGCCAAAAAAATCTTCTTTGAAAAAATACTGGAATATTTCGGCCCCGCCCGTAAAAAAAGATTTGAACTTCAAAAAAATTTGGGCTATGTTGAAAAGGTATTACAGGAAGGCTCAAAAAAAGCTAAAAAAGCAGCGGAAGAGACAATGCAAAAGGTGAGGGGGAAAACTGGATTACTGTTATAAAGTATCAAGCTATGTTCAAGCAATCAGCATCATCGGTCTCGTTTCGTAAAGGAATCTTGTGCGAGCGCACGGCGCGAGCGCGCAGCAAGGCGAAGAATCTGGCTTTGCCAGTTCTGAGACGCAGCGAGCTTATCAATTAAAATGACCAAATATATTTTTGTTACAGGCGGCGTTTGTTCTTCTTTGGGAAAGGGCATTGCCACCGCCTCGATCGGCGCTCTCCTCAAAGCTTCCGGATTCAAGGTCTTCACGCAGAAACTGGATCCATATTTAAACGTGGATCCCGGGACCATGAACCCGTTTCAACATGGTGAAGTTTATGTGCTGCAGGATGGGGCGGAAACAGATTTGGATCTTGGTCATTATGAACGTTTTGTAGGGGAAAATTTGACTGAAGTTTCTTCCGTCACAACCGGAAAAATTTATTCCCACGTCATAAGCGAAGAAAGAAAAGGCTCTTTTCTTGGCGGAACCATACAGATTATTCCGCATATAACCAACACGATTAAAAAGCGCATTAAAGACGCGGGGAAACAGAACGAAACAGAAATCGTGCTGATTGAAATTGGAGGAACAACGGGCGACATTGAGGGCCTGCCCTATCTGGAGGCCATACGCCAGTTGCGGCACGAATTGGGCCACAAAAATACGCTTTTTGTGCATCTGACGTTGCTGCCATACCTTGCCGCCTCAAAAGAGCTTAAAACGAAGCCTACGCAGGCCTCCGTGCGTGAACTGCGCGCCACAGGTATCCAGCCTGATTTTATTCTTGCCCGCGCCGATTATCCGATTCAAAAAGAGCTGCTGAAGAAAATCGCTCTTTTTTGCGATGTGGATGAAGATTGCGTTATTCCGGCCCCCACGGTCCATTCCATTTATGAAGTTCCCCTCAAATTTCAGGAACATAACCTTGCCGGGCTGATAGCAAAAAAACTCGATCTTGGGGAAATAAAGCCGAATTTGAAGGAATGGGAAAGCCTGGTAGCAAAAATCAAAGCAAAAAGACGCAAAATCCGCATAGCTCTGGTTGGCAAGTACACCGGCCTTGATGATTCATATTTGAGCGTGGTGGAATCGCTAAAAATCGCATGCTATCACCAGGGCAAAGACCTTGATCTTCAATGGATTGATTCTGAAAAACTTGAAAAAAAAGATTCTGCGGCATGGAAACTGCTAAAAAGCGCTTCGGGTGTAATTGTGCCCGGAGGCTTTGGTTTGCGCGGAATTGAAGGTATGATTATGACCGCAAAATATTGCAGAGAGAACAAAATCCCATATTTTGGACTGTGTTTGGGAATGCAAATTCAAACAATTGAATTCGCGCGGCACGTATTGAAAGATGCCCGCTATACATCCGAAGAATTTGATGAACACAACAAACTTGCGCCAGAATTTTATGTTATAAATTTTCTGGCAGGGCAATTCAAGGAAAGGGATAAAGGGGGCACGCTCCGCCTTGGCGTATATCCCTGCAAACTTGCAAAAGGCTCAAAAACACACCGCCTCTATAAAAAAACCATGATTGAGGAACGGCACCGCCACCGCTACGAATACAACAATATTTTTCGCAAAAAGCTGGAAAAAGCCGGGCTCGTCACCGCTGGAATTTTTCCAAAAGGGAATCTTGTTGAAATTGTTGAACTAAAAAACCATCCATTCATGATTGGCACGCAGTTTCACCCGGAATTTTTATCGCGCCCAAACGCACCGCACCCCCTATTTAAAGGCTTTATTGAAACCTGTAGGGACAGATAAGACGGATCCAGGCATGCCTGATCCCAACAAGTACGGAACTGTCGCGACCGTTCCCTAAACAACCAACACCTATGCCTGATTATCGCTATCAAGTCATAAATCCTGACAACAAAGAGCTTTCTGGAACCATCAACTCTCCGGATGAAAAAAGCGCAAGAGCAGAATTAAATCAGCTTGGTTTTTCTGTCATAAGCATGGAAGACGCAAGCAAAGAAGAGCAAAAACAACGGGAAACTGAAAAAACATCTCAAAACGTTTTTGAGTTTGCCGCGCTTGATAAAAATAAAAAACGCGCCGTTGGAACCATCCAGGCTGAAAATCTATACAGCGCCTACAAAAGGCTTGTCAAAGAGTACATTTTTGAGGTGGAATATCTCGTTGATACATCGCTTCCGGAAGAACAAAAAAATGGTGAAAAACAAAAAGGCGTTTTTGCCTTGCAAAACCGGCTGGACACGGAGGAAAACCTTGAAAAAAAGAAAAAAATGGGCAGCGAACTGGATATTCAGACATTTGAACGAAAACAATTCGCACTGCAGGAACAGGTTTCTTTCGTTCTAAAAAAAGTCAAGGAAATTTTTGATCTTTACGAAACGGAAATCAAGCCTGAAATTAAAGAAAAAATCCATAATTATGTTGATAAAATTTTACGCATTAAAAACAGCACAAATCTGGATTACATACGTAATACATGCGAAGAACTGCTCACCTTTCTGCAAAAAGAAGAACTGTTTCTTCATGAAGATTTGCGCAGAAAAGAACACACCAAAATGTCCCTGGAAGCCAAAAGCATCATGATGCAATTGCGCAGCAGCAAATCAAAATCATTGTTCGATTTCAGGGAATTGCTGATGAAATGGCGCCAGGAACACATATTGAACAATGAACAGCCAAGTCACTATGAACGGATTTTAAATTTTCTTGTTGGAGCTTTTGTTGGTTTCACGGAAGAAAGCCCGGAAATACAGGAAATTCGCCGTAACATAAGCACGATCCACCAACAGCTCAAACAATATGTAATTCTCTATTTTCAGGCTCCAAGCCCCGAGTTTAAAAGTGAAGCCAAGGCCGGCCTGAAAAGGCTTCTTGTAGAACGAAAAAAGCTAATCCGCGAAATCAAAACCATACGCCGGCAAAATCAACAGAAAGCGCAGGCATCAGCTACAGAAAGAAAATGGGAAAATGTAGGCAAAGAATTGTACTCTTTCAGCGGATGGTTGCTGGCATTTTACATTGTGTACTATTTCGCGTCATTATACTTGAGCAATAAAAAAATTGGGCCGGGCCCCCTGCCGGCTAATTTTGACATCATGCGGTCCGCATTTTTAAAATATTTTTTCGCAATGCTCTTTCTTTTTCATGCTACCCTGGCTATTAAAATCAATTTTTTCCGCCGGAACGAAATAGCGACATTTATTTTAACACCTGTATTTTTGTTGGGCAGTATACTGGTTTTGTTAAATTTTTAGTAAGGACTTGGTCACGGCCAGTTCCTTCTTAACGCCTACTGACAATGTACCCAATTTTTCTACAAATCGGACCCATCACGATCTACGCGCTTCAGGTTTTTATTGCCGTCGGGTGCCTCATGGCGCTTTTGATGTTGAATAAATTAATACAGAAAGATCGCAACAAATTAAGTTTTATTGCCGATCACAGCGTGGGTATTTTTTTAGGAGGACTGATTATGTCGCGGATCATTTTTCTTCTCCAAAATGTGAAAGTTTTTTTTACGCAGCCAATTCTGACTCATTTTGTGGAGATTTTTTATATTTGGGATAAAGGCATGTCTTTTTGGGGAGGTTTGCTTGGTATTGCCATAATGCTGGTGTATTACTGCAGAAAAAAACAGCAAAATCCTGGTGCATGGCTTGATATATTCGTTATAAGCGCATCGACAGGGCTTGTTTTTGGCAATATTGGAACTTTTCTGGATGGCCGGAATTATGGACGGGAGACGACGTTGCCATGGGGTGTGCTTATAGAAAATTCGCGCTATGCCGTTCCAATTCATCCGGTTCAAATTTATGCTGTTTTTTACACGCTTATTTTGACAATTTTTCTCTTTCAATTCCTAAAAAGCAATATGGGTAAAGTGGCTGGAAATACAGCAATAATCGGCGTTACTATTTACGCGTTTTTACGTTTTTTGGAAGAATTTTTACGTGGAGACGAAAGCAATTATTTTTTCTTTCTGCGCGAAGCCCAAATATATTGTGCTATTGCTTTCATTACCGGCTGTGTTTTAATGTATCGCAGAATAAAAAAGTACGGAACAGGCATGCCTGTTCTCAACAATACTTTACACATTACCTAAACACTTCATGAACATAATCAACACCATATTTACATACTTTTTTGATTTGCTGCCGGCCGGCCGTTTTGAATATATGTATGTTTTTATTATTCTTGCGTCTGCTATTTTAATTATCTCGATCGCACTGCGGCTTTATCTTAGAAAGCAAAAATCGGATAAAATCTTCCGGAAGCTGTTTCGGCCGCTACCCGGAAAATTGCAAACCATTGGCATTGCACTTGCGTTATACACAGGGGCGCGCTATGAGCGCATGCCATTTTTATCCATGCGTTTTCTGCATTACGTCATTTGGGCAGTGGCGATTTATTTGCTTATAAAATACTCAAAAATATATTTCCAGATCTATCCGGCGGAGAAAAAATATCACCAAAAACAGCTCGAATTGAACAAGTATTTACCGCGGAAGGCTCCGAAGAAATAAAATCCGGATTTTCATCCTGTCATTTCAAGCGAGTGAAAAGAGTCGAGAAATCTCCAAAATATCAAACGAATAAATACGTTTACCATTGATCACGACGTAGATCTCTCCACTCGCTACGCTCGATCGAGATGATAGTTTTATTTATTTCTCAAATTCAACACGTTTAGTTTGCTTTTGCGCAGATAGAAGAGCGTGCGGTTTTTTGCGAAAAAAAACATGTCTTCAAAACGATCTATATTTGTCAACAAAGGAAAAACATTCGAAATAGAAATATCGCTTACGAAAATACTATCCGTTCCGCGAAAAAGGAAATGTTCATCATCAAACCAGGCAATTAAGCCAAAATCACCGTCATAGCGATGCAGCAGTATTTTCTCATCCAGACGCGGGTCATAAAGAAAGAGTTGTTTATCAGAATCTGAAAAAAGAATCTGGCCCAAACTATTGAAAAAAGGGCTGGTAACGATCCTTTCACCGACAAATTTTGTCGTAGAATCGGGATTCAAAAAATAAAGTGAAAATGCCAAATCATTGGCGTCAACCGGCGTTGTTTGTAAAACAAGAAAAGAAGAATTTTCTCCTTCAATTGCTTTAATCGAATAAAAATTTTGAAAACTTTGATCAAGCAAAACAATCTGCTTACCATCAAAATTGCTTACGAACAACATCCCTGAACTGAGATAGTATATTTTCTTTTTAGTAAGGGCGAAAGAGCTGATGTCAGACCTTATTTTTTCTCCAAAAACCGGCATGACTTCCTCATTATTGAACTGAGTAAAAGCAAAACGATATAAATCATTATTAAAAATGTAATAAATAACATCATCGGATTGCCTTATTTGAAGACTGGAAGCCAGTTCAGGAAGACGAAAAACGGCATATTTTTCTTCATCCATGGCAATCAATTCCATGGCGCCACCGCTAAAATGCGCCATTAAACGGCGGGACGATAAAACTTCTACAGATTGCAAATTTTCATAGTGAAGAGCAATTTCTTTTTGTCTAAATGTTCCATCATCGTTCAAAAATATTACCGTGATATAGCTTTGATTTGGCTTGATTACAACGAAAAATTCATCACCGGCGACCACACTGACGTCACCAGCAAAACTGATAAGTTCTTTTATCCATTCCAATATATTTTCTGGGACAAAAAGAATATCGGTTATTTTTGAAACAAAATCCGCTTTTACATTTAATATGCGTTTCCATGGCAAAAAATCCTTTTTTTTGAGGAGCAGTTCGGCAGTCCCGGGCAAAACACCTTTGATCTGATATGGTAAATTGCCGCGATATGTCATTTTTCCGTTCAACATGAGCTCCACGCCTTCTTCACGGACGGCAAGATCAATAATACTTGTTTTTTTGATATTCTGCCGCGATACATCATATTGGTATCCATAAGCCAAAAAGAGCGCATAAAAAGACATGGCGCAAAACGCCGCCATACCAACAAGTTTTAAAATAAACTTCATGATCCTGCTCTATTCGATTCTAATGATCTCATATTCCACAACTCCGGCGGGAATACGAACTTTGACTTTTTCGCCCAATCTACAATTTAAAAACGCGTGGCCAACTGGAGATTCATTCGAAATTTTATGATTTAGCGGATCAGCTTCGGTAGAACCAACAATGGTATATTCTTCATTGACAGTTGATTTTTTCGAGAGATTTTTTACTATTACACTTGCCCCGAGCTGGACAGTGGCTACATGGTGTTTTTCCTCAATGATCTTTGCATATTTGACTTTTTCTTCGAGCTCAAGAATGCGCCCTTCAACAAAAGCCTGTTCATTTTTGGCCTCTTCATATTCGGAATTTTCGGAAAGATCACCATAAGAAATGGCTTCTTTGATGCGCTCCGCCACCTCGCGCCGTTTAATGTTTCTGAGCTGATCCAGCTCTTCCACGAGTTTTTTTAGACCCTCTTTTGTGACAAGAATGGATTTGCTGTCATCGGTTGCTGCATCGGCTGTTGCCCCAACTGGAGCGATTTTTGATGTATTAGGCATGGGATTTAAATTATTAATTATTAATTATTAATTATTAATTGTTTAAGGTTTAAGGTTTGATTCTTATACTCGTCGGATGTTCCTTCATTTTCTGTAAAACCTTGGCTTCTATTTGGCGTATTCGTTCGCGGGTAACGCGGAATTCGTGCCCGACCTCCTCCAGCGTGTGGCCAACGCCGTCTTTAAGACCAAAACGCATCTCAATGATTTTGCGCTCACGGGGAGAGAGATACTGAAGCATGTCGCGAATATTTTCCTTGATGAGCTGACGGTTTGTAGCTTCAGAAGGTGAAAGCGCGTCATCATCCTCTATAAAATCACCGAGTTTGCTGTCTTCTTCCGTCCCAACAGGGGCCTCCAAAGAAACAATATCCTGTGAAATTTTCAGGATATGGCGAACTTTTTTAATATCCATATCCATTTCGGCGGCAAGCTCTTCCACAAGCGGTTCCCGACCAAGTTCCTGGACAAGACGCCGCTGCGCGTGGGTAAGCTTATTAATCGTTTCAACCATATGCACCGGAATGCGGATCGTGCGGGCCTGATCGGCAATGGCACGCGTAATCGCCTGACGAATCCACCATGTCGCGTATGTTGAAAATTTAAATCCTCTGTCTGGATCGAACTTTTCTACCGCCCTAAACAAGCCAATGTTACCCTCCTGAATCAGATCCAAAAAGGAAAGTCCCCTGCCAATATATTTTTTTGCGATACTTACAACCAGACGCAGATTGGCTTCCGCCAGACGTTGTTTCGCCGTCTGATCGCCTTTTTTTATCCGGCGGGCCAAATCAACTTCTTCTTTAGCCGTCAAAAGTTGAACTTTACCGATTTCGCAAAGATAGAGGCGAATGGAATCATTTGCAATTTCACGCAATTCTATGGGTCGTGCTGCCACTTTTTTGACTTTTTCTTCAATGACCTGTTCCTCTTCCATTTCTTCGGAACGAAAAGCAATGGCATCTTTGGCGTCAATAACTTCGATTCCCAGATCCAAAAATAAACCGTAAATTTCATCAAGCAAAATAAGGTCTTCTTCGATATGAGGCATGGCCTTCATCAACTCCTGCTGCGTAACAAAACCGTGTTCCCTGCCCTTTTTTACAAGATCCCGCACTTCCACCGGAAATTGACCAAGCTTGTCGTCAGAAGGGTGAACAATAAATTTTTTAGTTCGAGCCATGTGTTAATTGTTGGTTGTTATTTGTTGGTTGTTGGCCAAATTATCTAACTCTTTGATGAAACGGCGGGATTCATTTTTCTGCCCATGCGTTTCAGCTGTCGCAATCTGACGCTGTAGAGTAAAACGTTTCTTATTAAGTATATTTTTAGCAACTTTGTCAAGGAGAAATTTTATTTCACGCTCAACCGCCTCTTCACTAATTTCACCGTAAAATTCAGAGATATACAATGAAACAAGAGTTGCTTTTTCCGCCAATTCATAAGGTAAAGAAGCTCTTAAACTGTTACCGTCAGAAACGCCCAAGTCATTATACTGATCGCAAAAATGCTTGTAAATAGCTTTAATATCATCAGAAAAGAAATCCGGCAAAATTTTATCTTTAAATAGTATCCCTATGCGCGGATATTCAATGATAAAAGCAACCAGCAAATCTTCCGCCTGAAATTTTTTCGGCTGTAAGGAAGCCAGATCTGCGTTCCCAAACGAATCCTGACTATTTGAACGAGCGGGATGATACAGAGGTAATTTAAAATTTTTCAATTCATCATACAGCTGTTTTTCTGGAACATGGAAGTCGCTGGCAAGAAGACGAATATATTCATCTTTTGCCATGGGGCTTTTGAGAGTATGTAAAAAAGGAGAAAAATCCTGTAAAATTTTCCGTTTCGCGGAAAAATCATCCGCGCCATACATCGAAAATAATCTTTTATACAAATAATCCCCGTACCGCTGCGCTTTTTCAAGAACTGTCACTAAATTGGCCGGATCATGTTGGCAAAATTCCGCGATATCCTTGGCCTCCGGAAGTTCGACAATTTTTACTTCAAAATCAAATTCCTGCGTCAATTCAAAAGCACGCTTTGCGGCATCCTGCCCTGCTGCGTCCATATCAAAAGCCAGATAAAGCTCCGGTGAAAATGGTTTTAACAATTGCAACTGCCGGCTGGTGAGCGCAGTGCCAGAAACCGCTACAACATGAGTAATGCCAGCCTGATACGCGGCAATCATATCCATATAACCCTCAACAAGAACAACGGATTTTCGGGCTTTTATGGCGGATTTGGCGTGGGAAAATCCATAAAGAACGTTGCTTTTATGATAAATTGGAGTTTCCGGAGAATTAAGATATTTGGGTTCCTGTTCTTTTTTGAGAGCTCTACCTCCAAAAGCAACTATTCGGCCCAATGAATCAGTGATTGGAAACATGAGCCGTCCGCGAAAACGATCATAAACGCTTTCAAGTGTTATTTCTTTGGATTGAGCCAAGCCTGAAGACACAAGCAACTTGCGGCTAAAACCCTCTTGCAAGAGCATTGTAAATGTGGCTTCATAATCATCGGGAGCAAAACCAAGGCGGAAATTCTTGATTGTACCATCATTGAGCCCGCGCCTGCGTAGATAATCCACGACTTTTAGGCCAGGCTCCGTATTCCAGAGAGACTTTTCATAAAAAACAGTCGCCGCTTCATGAAGCTGCAAAAGTTGCTCTTTTTCATTTTTATCGCCGCCGAAGCCAGCCGGAAGACGGGGCGCATATTGTTTTAATTCAACGCCGCTACGTTCAGCCAAAATTTTAAGCGCGTCAACAAAATCAACGCCTTCCATTTCCTGAATAAATTTAAAAACATCGCCGCCCTTGTGGCAGCCAAAACAGTAGGCAATCCCCTTTTGCGGCGAGACAATAAAACTTGGCGTTTTTTCAGCATGAAAAGGGCAAAGTCCTTTTAAATTTTGCCCAATTTTTTTGAGCCGCACATACTGGCTGACCAGGTCCTCTATTGATAAACGATTTTTGATCTCATCGCGGGCGTCCGGCATTGCAGTAGATTATGAATAATGGGAGGCGATTATAACAGGTAAGACGAATAAACGACAATTTAAGAAAAAATTTAATTTTCTTTCATTTCCAGCTGATATCGTAGGCGCAATAACTCGAACGGTAGTGAAAAGTCGCGACTTTTTATTACCGTTCAGGAAACACATTTTTATTTTTTAACACATTTTTTATGTCACCACTAAAGCCCGTCTCAAAAATGGTTTTATTTATTTTCTTTATTTTTAATATTTTCACGCCTTTTACGGATGCCAAAGCCGCATATCGCTTTGCCAATTTTCGGGCGCGCCCTCCAATTCATACGCATGGACAGGCCAGCGCAGCGCCCATTGGCCTTACACCAGCGAAAATTAAATCCATTTATAACCTGCCGGAAACCGGCGGATCAGGCACCATCGCGATTATTGGCGCGTACGACGCCAAAACAATTGAACAGGACCTGGCCGTGTTTAGTAAACAGTTTGGCTTGCCGCCATGCACTGCGGCAAATGGCTGTTTTGAAAAACGTCTGATCGGCGGCAAAGCCAAAACCGACAGCGGCTGGGCGCTTGAAACTGCCATGGATGTGGAATGGGCGCATGCAATCGCTCCACAGGCCAAAATTTTGTTGGTCGCGGCCGCGACGCCAAGCGGGCAAAATATGCTTAAAGCCATTGATTACGCGCGCGGCCGGTCCGATGTTGTGGCCGTATCCATGAGCTGGGGCGGGCCTGAATTTCAGGAAGAAATCACGCTTGATAATCATTTTGTCAGCGACCATGATGTTACATTTTTTGCTTCTTCAGGGGATAGCGGAACAGGCGTGAACTGGCCGGCGGTTTCACCAAATGTCGTAGCAGTTGGAGGCACAAGCCTTGCCTTTTCTGGAAATGGCGATTTAAATTCGGAAACCGCGTGGAGCGGGAGCGGCGGCGGCATAAGCGCCTATGAGTCTGAGCCGGACTTTCAAAAAAATTATGCAATCGCTAAAGCCAAAGGCAAACGCGCCGTACCGGACGTGGCTTATAACGCTGACCCTGCGTCCGGCTTTTCGGTCTATCACGCGACCGGCAAATCGAAAAAAGGCTGGTATAAAGCAGGAGGAACCAGCGCCGGTGCGCCGCAGTGGGCAGCCATCAAAGCGCTTGGCAATTCCGCCGACAATCAAAAGTTTTACGCGGATAAAGCTTCAACACGCCAGGCAGAATTTTTTCGCGATATTCAAAGTGGCAAGAACGGCGATTGCGGATATTATTGCGATGCCCGCAAGCGCTATGATTACGTTACCGGCCTGGGCAGCCCGCTGACAGAGAAATTTTAGAACACATGACCACAAAAATCCATTCTGGCCCGCCGCCGCCGTAGGGAACGGTCGCGACCGTTCCCTACGGCGGCGGCGGG
>CAZZPB010000155.1:0-3159 GCA_964655905.1 uncultured Candidatus Peribacteria bacterium | reverse complement strand
TGGTACGTTATAGAATGATCAATAACCAATGATCAATTTTCAAACAAATTCAAAATTCGAAGCATAAAATTTGAAACATTGTTTTGGATTTTATATTTCGGTCATTTGATATTGTTTGGAATTTGGTGCTTGGTTATTGGTTATTGGCGCTTGATCATTGGTAATTTTTAACACATGCTCTTTATTCAAAGAAAAAAACGTATGATCCACTATAAACATATCACCAACATTTCAAATAACTTCCATGAAAAACCTACGAGGTTCCCTAAAAGGAATTGATACCAAAATAACACGTGGCAAAGACAGAATATTGAAAATAAAAGGAACTATTTTTCTATCTGTGACGCCATTTGATAAACCGTACTACGAGATAAAGCCCCACAAGAATAAGAAAGGCGCCGAGCCAGGGAAATAATAAGCGGTTATCTTTAGCACTTTCTGTAGTAGTTGCAGATGAGGCCGATTTTGGCGGAGCATAAAACGCATCGCGCATATTGCCGGCTTTATCAAACGCGCGGACAATTATGGATGCGTCCGCTTTTTGATTTTTTAAAATATAAGGGCTTGTAACCGTCATAAATGGTCCACTGCCCTCCCGTACCTCATAATGGTCAATACCCGAGCCCTTATCCTGCGTGGCAAAAATCAGGGCCAGTTTACCGCCAAACAATTTCGGATCATTGCTAACAAGAGGAGTAAAAGGCTCTGGAGGCGTATTGTCCTGCAAAGCGCCAGTCCCGGCGGCAGATTTGAAACCCGCCCCTACCGGAGCCGCAACATAATCTTTTACCTTGAGCGTGAACTTTTTTAAATCAAGCTGCGCCGGTGTTGCCTTGCCATCGTTCAGCATGGCGCGGACATTTTTAATTTCAATCGCACCTGCGCCCGTTTTTTTTGTTTTGAAAACCATGGAAAATACTTTCCCTGATTTTCCCTTGTAGCCACCAACAATGACTCCAGAAAAGTTAATAGCGCTTGACAGTTGAGGATCGGGAACTTTAGGTCTTTTAATCCAGAAATTGATAATACTGTCACCATCCTGAATATTCTGCAATTCCAGGAGCTCGGCAGGAAAACTCATATCTCCTTCCAGCGCGTTGATGCTTTCTTTTTCATTGGTCAAAACAAGATTTACCTGGAATTGCTGGCCAACAGAAAAAACATCTACCGGCGATACCAGAGCCATCTCGGCAGCATTAGCAATGTTCACTCCAAACAGGAAAAACAATGATAATAAAATAACATTGATGATTTTCTTCATAGATCTATAATAACCTGAATTTATTTTTTCAAATTAAACACAAACGTCCTGTATAAGACAATTGCGGCATCAATATTAATAATGTTTTTCTCCCCGCCAAATTGAAAAGTTCCATTCTTTAAATCAAAACCTTTAAAAATGCCTTTTTTGTTGAGATATGAAGCAGCTCCGCGGGCCCAATCCGGAATATTCTTATCATCAACAAAAGGTGTAACAGCAGTATTATCAAGAATTTCATTGTTTGCCTGGGTCAATTCACGGGCCACGATGGTGGCAACTTCATACCTGCTTATGGTGCCCTGCAATCCAAAAACACCCTTGGAACGACCCTCAACGATTTTATGTTCATAAGCGTAATCAGCGGCAGGAACACACCATGACGATTTTGGACCGGCCTGGTTAATATCTTTAAAGTAATCGCTTGTTTTCTTTGTTTTCTTCACCTTCCATCCGCCGGCAGCGGCATTCATCGTGACAAAACCGCATTTGCTGCCGGACCTTATTTTGTTTTTCACGCCATCCGGTATTTCTTTGAGAAGATATTCCGCAAGCTTCTGCCATTCTTCATAGGTCAAACTCCCGGCGCCAAAGTCGTAATCAACTGATGTCAATTTTGCCGGAGTTGCCTTGCCGTCATTAAGAAAAGCTTTGGCATTGGCAACCTTTATCGTGCCTTTGTCACTGGTTTTTACGGTTAACACAAGAGCAAAAAGTTTCCCTTTGCCTTTATATCCACCGGCAATTCCTCCAGAATAAAAAACTTCACTGTATGCTTCTCCGGTCGCCTCTTTTGTTATAGTCGCAACAGCAGGTTCCTGGGCCCAGACATTAACAATCGTATCCTTGGTATCGATATTTTTCACTTCCAGAGATCCCGAGGGAAACACGATTTTCCCCTCAGTGGCATTGATATTTTCTCCCTGTGTATCAAGAGACACATTAACGGTAAATGTATCGCCAATATTAAAACTTTGCGCGTCTGATGTAAGTGAAATTTCCGCGGCATATGCAGTGGAAACAAGCGATAACACTGCCACAAACGCAGAAGCAAGCAAAATTTTTGGAATTCTTGAATAAGTCATGGATTGGAGTTATTAATTGCTAATTATTAATTATTAATTGTATATCACCCTGTCCACCAGGAGACCAAAATACTGGCATCTAAAAGATCAATTTTCCCATCCGGGTTCAGATCCAATTTGGTAAAGACAGCCAATTGCCCAGCGTCCTTTGGGGCCGGTTTATTGAACCAGAAAGCCAGCACTGAAAAATCAAGAAGATTGACGCGTCCGTCTCCGTTCAAGTCATATTTCAAAACAGCCTGATCGGTGGACAAAACTGTTTCATTTCCGACATTGACGGCAAGAGATTGGCTTAACGTTCCTGAATCATTCGTGACCTGAATATTGTAATCACCTTTCCCCGCGGCGCCTGAATCAAACACATAAGAATATTTTCCGTCTTTATCAGCCTGTTGCTGAACGGAAAATTTGGTTTTTCCGGAAATAGTGACTTTGACTTTTGCCCGTGGATAGGTCTGCCCGGAAACGGAAACCGTTTCTCCAACTTTTACTTTTGAATTGGTTGAACGCAGCGTCGGGGGCATTACAATACTTTCCACTTTGGTCGGTTGATCCTTTATAACCTCCAAACTTTTGGTAAAATAGTTGGTTCGGGAACCGTTGCTGTCATCGCCATACACAACAAAGTTGTAGCGGCCGGCATCCACATTTGGCAAACTGATAACGAAATCACCCGTGGCCGAAGCCGTAAACGACCCGGCGGATGTTCCATCTTTCAAAAGAGTAAGCTTGGCGCCCGGAGAAGCCTTGCCTGTAAAAACCACCCCCGTCTTGGCCGGAGTTGTAGTTGTGGTTGTGGCAGGCGCGGTTGTACCA
>CAZZPB010000154.1:0-8221 GCA_964655905.1 uncultured Candidatus Peribacteria bacterium | reverse complement strand
AAGGCTTTTGTTTTCCATTAGACGAGCCCGAAGGGCTTGTTAAGAAATTACAGCGACCGAAGGGAGCAACCATTAGACCCCGCTATGGCGGTGGTTAAGAAATTACAGCGACCCGCCGAAGCCCGCCGTAGCCTTTTGGCGAAGGCGGGGCGACAATAGGCTCCAAATATATAACCTGTGTATCTGGATAATATCAAGAGCAAGAGAAAATTAACAAATTCGCGCTTTTAATTTCATGACTGGAGTGGCGCCAGCAACGTTTTTTTGCTATAATAGCAGGATAAATTGCGGTTTTAATAACCAAAAATCAATATGGCGCCAAAAGGAGAAAATGCGCAGGAAACGCTTCAAACAAGATTGGATTCGCACGACCCAAGTGCTCCAGTTACGGCAGCGGATGTGCAGGCGGCCTATGATAAAGAAATGGAAAATGTTTCCACATTTGATTTAGTAACGAAAGCAAAAGTAAAAATAACAATGGATGCTCAACTAAAAAAAGTTCAAGAATCGGGCAAAAAACATGAGGCAGACACGGAGGACGTTGCTAAGAAAACAAGCATAAAAACAGAAATTCTGGACATTGAAAGGCAACAGAATGCCTTAAGAGAGGCTATACCTGCCCCTTCCAAGGAGACTTTTCCAAAGATTGATCCCATATTGAATAAAGTTGGTAAATTTTTTGTTGCACCAGACGCAACAAAAATAGACGGGATCATTACTCAACAAATCAATGACAACATGGACAATTTGAGGAAATCAGGCCTGGATGGGGAAGCAAATAAAAACGTTATCAGGGAGGCCGTTCAGGAACTTATAAAAAAATTTCTGGAAGACGATAGTTTAGACCTCATGGCAAGTAAAGAAATTTTAAAGCGAAATTTAAAAACATTTCTAGAAAGATTAAACGATATTTATGATAATAAGGGTGGTAAAGCGGTTTTTCCGAATGCGATAGATATGCTCATAAATTTCAGCAAATATTCAAAAACAGATATTGTTGGATCAGATGGAAATTTGAATAAAGAAAATTTAAAAGAATTTCTTCAGTTCAGTGGAGGAACTTTAGAAAGTTTTTTAAGAGATTACCCAGAATATATTCGCCTAGAAGGGCGAAAAAAAGTGCTTTTGGATAGTACGCCTGAAAGAGCAAAAAAAACACCAGAAAAACCGGCAACTACATCAGGAACACCTCCAGGAACACCATCGCAGCCAAATGCGCCGGCAGGAACACCAACGGCAGCACCACCGGCAACTCCAGACACTAAAACGCCCGATGGACCGTCTTCATTCATTGAGCAGATTTTGAATTGGGTCTCAAAAGAGTTTCATCTGCCTGATGGCTTTACGGCTATCATCGCGGGCTGGCTCGGATTAAAAGGCGTGAAGGCGCTCAGCTCTGAAATTACCGACCTTACAAAAAACCTTGGTGGATTCAGCAATGTTGAAAAAAGTTTACTTAACGCTATGACAGAAGGCCTTTCAAGTATGCCACCTTTTAAGGACGGAGGAGGAAAAACAAATCTTTTGGCAAAATTAACGGTGCTCTTTAAGGACGTAGATAAAACAAAAAAGGTTTTAACCCAAAAACCGCAAGCAACATCATGGGCAGATTTTTTAACAACCCTTGACCAAACGGAATTACAAAAACTTGCCGCAGGTACACCGCTTGAAGCCGCGGCAATTGCTGCAATACTCACGCCAAAGGCAAAAAAACCAGGTCCTACCGGGCCAAATATTTCATAGCAATTTTGTACGGAATTGTTTCAAGCCCTTCCCCCCGGGCCATTTTTTATTGCAAATATTTCATGGCAATCTCAACCTCTTTTTTGGATCCTAAAAAAACAGGCGTTCTTTGATGCACATCATTTATTGTAATATCCAAAATCCGCATATGGCCAGTATTTGCGACCCCACCGGCCTGTTCCATCAAAAACGCCACAGGAGCGCATTCAAATAAAAGCCGCAATTTACCCTCAGGCATTTTTTTGGAACCGGGATACGTAAAAATACCGCCGCCTTTTTTTAAAATCTGGTTTACATCCGGCGCCATTCCGCCGGAGTAGCGCAAAGTATAATCATTTTTCATCCAGTATTCCATCAGCTCCACATACCATTTTTCGCTGTCGCAAGCCTTTAAATTCCCCGGAGCAAACATTTTTTTCGCTTCATCCAGCTGTAAATGATCCTTACCTAAAAAGAAATCTTTTTTTTGAGGATCGTAGCGGAATTCGGCAACACCATGGCCAACGGAAAACATCATCGTCAAGCGCGGCCCGTACACGGCAACCAGTGCGGCAACCTGATCTTTGCCTTTCTGTCCAATAAAAGAATTGCCCTTATAAAAGCCGAAAATGCTCCCGACCGCCAAATTGACATCCACCAAAGAAGACCCGTCAAGAGGATCAAAGGCCACCGCGTAACCATTTTCGCCACCTAATCCATGCTCTTCTTCTTCAAGCTCTTCTGAAGCAATTAAACCAACATGATTATTTGCCTTTAGCGCATCGGCAAAAACATCGTTGGTATACAAATCAAGTTTTAACTGCTTTTCACCAAAAAAATTCTGGCTGCCGGCATAGCCTTCCGCCCCTGTCCGCAGGGTTTCCGCGACTTTTGGAAAAAGCGAAGCAAGAAGAAGCAAAATACTCTGGAGACCTTCCTCAACATTATTTTGTTTAAGATAATCTGAAAGCAGCATTGTCTATTGAATAATATTTTCTGTCCAACCTCGGCGGAACAGAAAACCGTAGGGGACAGGCATGCCTGTCCCCTACGGTTTCCCCCATAAAGCGGCCTTTCCATTGCTACCAAATGCCTCTTTCATCATAAAACGAATGTGTTCCGTCATTTCTTTTTTTGCTCCTTCAATAATTTCTGCCCCAAGCCCGTCAATACGCTCCTCAAAATCACCCAGCACCTTTCTTAAGTCCGTTTTCTTCGCAGCTGCAGCTTCCTTCATTTCATTCATAAAAGCTTCAGGAAAGTGTTTAAACAGAATATTTGTCATCATTGTGCCGTAGTTAAATTTTGCCGCTCCGGCGGCAACCGCCTTTTGAAATTCACCTGGAGGCAGACCGCTGCCGCCATGGAGAACAACCTGGACGTTAAATTCGCGTATGGCCTCATTAATTTCTTTTATGCGCCCGTGGCCAATTTTGGGCGCTTCCAGATAATTGCCATGGCCATTGCCAACGAAAATGGCCAAAGCGTCGGGTCTTGTTGCCTCCACCAGCCTGTAGGCATCCTCAACTTTCGTATAATAATTTTCCACATTTTGCATGTCTTTGAGCGCGGCAGCAAAGCCAATTTCACCCTCCTCCACTTCAACGGATATACCCAGAGGATGCATTTTTCTGACAATTTCCTGCGAACCCTTGATGTTTTCTTCCATGGGCAGCCGTGATAAATCCACTTCACAGGAAGAAAAACCGGCCAATGCCCCGCGGTCAATCAGGGTCAAATCCTTTTGAATATGGTCCAAATGCATAACCACCGGCACGCTGTAACCGTATTTTCTGATCATTTTGGAAATTTCGTCATGCACCAGGTCAGACAGGCGCTGCGGAGGCAAATTACAATAAGAAATCTCACTTTCAGCGCATTCCAGAATGATTGGTGAACGTTCCTGCCAGGCGGCCTCGCAGCTGGCCTGAATAATGTATTTTGAACGCTGGTTCACGGCAATAACGCCAAAATGGTTTTCACGCGCGACAGGCAAAACCTGATGCAGGTTATAAAGCGCGTAACTCCCGTCAAGAACGCGCATATGGGGATTATTCTCTTTGGAAAATGGCGCAATGGAAGGAATATCGGGCATCAGACACCCCCGCGAAAGCGGGAGTTTGTTAAGAAATTAACGCCCCGCCAGGGCGGGACAACCACGTAAAAAAAGTTAGATTGAATCTATTGATAAATTAGCATAAAAAATGTGCAAATTCAAAACTACCCCCTGTCACGGCTTCCCAAAGGCCAACGCTGTGTCGCCACGCACAAAAATGACATCGCCGGATTTTACCATGCTTTGAGCCTTGCCGCTGTGGCTAATTGCAGCCAATGATTTTATCTCTGCAACATGCATATTTTTGATCTGAAATTGCTCCAAAAGGTGCTGACGATCCATTTCAAGACGCCGCAAGTCATAGCCTTTGGTCGCAACCTGATTAAAATGAAGTAGATGTAGAAAATTCATAAAAAGCACCACAAATATCAGCCCTACAATTACAGCGGATGGGCCAAAGACAAATTTTCGCCTTGCAAAAGCCATGCGCGGATGCCCACCTAAGCCCACCGGCACAGCCCGCCGAAACCCCCGCGAAAGCGGCGTGAAGGCGGGGCGATATGGACTGCGTGTTAATAGTAATTGCGACATAAACAGACATTACGGGCCACAATGGCCCCCGCCATGGCGGGGGCCACATCAGATTTTTTCAGCGACGCGAAGCTTCGCGCTCCGGCTGCGTGGATTTTTGCCAACTTCTTCGAAAGAAGAAACAATGGGTTTTTTACTGATGATTTTAAGAGTCGGTTTTAAATATGTGGTTGTGAGTTTATTGCTTTCATTCAAAAAAGAGCGGGCATTGTCCTTAAAAAACTGCTTGACGATGCGATCTTCAAGTGAATGATATGAAATAATGACCAGGCGTCCTTTTGTTTTTAAAAACTCTACCGCCTGGGGTAAAACATTTTTGAGGGCCTCCAGCTCATGATTCACCTCAATGCGCAACGCCTGAAAAATACGGGTCGCCGGGTGAATGTGGCTTTTTCTTTTCAAAAGCTTTTCAATAAAACGCGCCAGTTCCGTTGTTGTTTTAAAAGCCCGGCTCTTGCGCCGTTTCACAATAGCCAGTGCGATTTTACGGGCAAATCTTTCCTCTCCATATTCCTGGAAAATACGCGTCAAATCGCTGGCCGGATAACGATTAACAATTTCCGCGGCCGTCAACGATTGTTTTCTGTTGAAACGCATGTCAAGCGGCCCTTCCCGTAAAAAAGAAAAGCCTCTTTCGGCCACGTCAACCTGCGGCGAAGACAAGCCAAGATCAAGCAAAATTCCATCCACGCTTTTTATTCTGAGTTTTTTGAGAGCTTCCGTGAGATTTTCAAAATTTTCCTGAATATAAACAACACGATCCCCAAATGAACGCAGAGCTTTTTTAGCCAATTTCAGATTATCTGCGTCAAGTTCAAAACAAAACATTTTCCCCTGACTTCCTAAATTTTGAAGAATCAGCCGGGTATGTCCGCCCAGGCCAAGTGTACAATCCACAATGTTTTTTTTATTCTTCAAGTTTAATCCTTCGCAAACTTCATTTGTCAAAACGGGATCATGATAAATTTGTCTATTTTCTAGGGTTTTGTCCATGTCCTGTGTAAAAAGTGTTCAAAACTTGTGTACAACATGTGTATAACTTTTTTATACGCATAATTTGCCTTAAAGGTAGGTTAAACCTAATTTAATGTCAATAAATTTTATATACCAAGCATAAAAATTGTAGTCACAATGAAGATTTGAAATAAACTTTATGGCTTTATTAAAACAAAAATCATACCTTTTATATTTGATTGCGATGGGGCAATATTGTTGCACAATGTTTTTATACAAGCAGAGACGATTTTGTTGTAGAGACGGAACAATGCTCTGTCGCAAGAACAAAATCGTCCTAAAAATTAGAACAGTGATAAAAAAAATCAAAATTTACTATGGAAATTCATGGAAAAATCGCTACAATGCTGTGTGACATTTTTATTACGATTTCTTAATCTTTTAAATTATGCCCGTACGCGTTGCTATCAATGGTTTTGGGAGAATTGGACGGGAAATTTTTCGAATAGGCATAAAAAGAAGCGGGGACGGGTCGCGACCTGTACCTGTCGAAATCGTCGCCATCAACAACCTGAGCGACAACGCAACTTTGGCGCATCTACTAAAATATGATTCCAGCTATGGCGTGCTGGATGCCGAGGTAAAAACAGAGGGGCAGGATTACATCATCGTAAATGATAAAAAAATCCGTTATTTTCAGGAGAAGGATCCGGCAAAAATCCCATGGAGTAAAGAAAAAATTGATATTGTGATAGAAGCGACAGGTGTTTTTAACGATAAAGAAAACGCCGGCAAACATTTGCAGCAGGCAGGCGTCAAAAAAGTCATTGTCACGGCGGCATGCAAAGGAGGAGATTGCACAATCTGCATGGGAGTAAATGAAAACGCTTATGATGCAAAAAATTGCCACGTCATTTCCAACGCTTCCTGCACGACCAATTGCATGGCGCCGGTGGTAAAAGTTCTTAATGACAATCTGAAAATAAAACGGGGACTAATGACCACCATACACTCATATACAAATGATCAGAATATTCTTGATTTGCCGCACAAAGACCTGCGCCGCGCCAGGGCGGCGGCGCTTTCCATGATTCCAACAACCACAAACGCCGCCACGGCGGTAACTCTCGTAATTCCTGAACTGCACGGCAAACTCAATGGACTGGCCGTGCGTGTACCTACCCCAACCGTTTCCCTTCTCGACCTGGTTTGCGAAGTTGAAAAAAATACAACCGTTGAAGAAGTAAACGGATTTTTCAAAAAAGCGGCGGCGGGGCCGATGAAAGGCATTCTTGATTACAATGAGCTGCCGCTGGTGTCAGCGGATTATAAGGGCAATGAATATTCCTCGATTGTGGACGGTCTTTCAACCATGGTCATGGAAGGCACGATGGTAAAAGTTTTAGCCTGGTATGACAACGAATGGGGGTATTCGGCGAGGGTTTTGGATCTTGTAGAGCTTGTAGCAGCTAAGTTATAAGGTTGCGCCGCCGCTGTAGGGGACAGGCATGCCTGTCCCCTACAGCGGCGGCGCAAAAACAAATATGTTCAAAATTCAAAAAAACCGGCAGATTCCTTCTATTATGGCGACCCAGCATCCTGATAATGCTGGTATTCCTTTTTGGAGTACCGGCGCTTTTATCAGTGAACAGGAAGAAATTGATGAGATGTATCATAATTTTTTTGAACTGGGCTGCGACGAATACATGTGGGACTGGGAGGGCAAATTTGCCGATGAGGCGATCATAGAAAAATTGTTGGAAAAATATCTAAAACAGTTCACAAAAAAACAGCTTGGCAGGGATATTTTTATCACTTTGCGCATTCCCAACATATGGGAGGAAAAAACGTTCAAACTGGCGCGCATATACATGAGCGTACTTTCAGCGGCAGAATTAACGCATTCGCTCGGGCTTAAAAGCCCGCCAGTCTTTGAATTCATTCTTCCAATGACCAAAAGGGCGGACCAGCTTATTCACATCCAGCAGACATTCCAAAAAACAGCAAAACTTCATGAGAAAATCTTTGGCACATCCAATTTTAGTCCGGGCTACATGCATATCATTCCACTTTTTGAAAGTATTGATGACCTTGCCGATTGCGCGGGAATTTTAACAACATTTATTGAGGAACATCAAAAAATATTCAAACAAAAACCGTCACACCTTAGGCCATTTATTGCGCGTTCAGATCCCGCGTTAAACGCCGGCTTTGTTCCAGCGGTATTGGCTTCCAGACTGGCATTGCGGGAATTTTACCGCATCAGCAAAATATTTAATATTCCCGTATATCCGATTATTGGAACGGGTTCACTGCCATTTCGCGGCGGCATCAATCCGGAAAATATTGAAAAAACACTTCAGCAATACGAGGGTGTAAAAACCATCACCGTTCAATCCGCGTACCGCTACGATTATCCACTTGAAAAGGTAAAAAAATCCCTGACCTATGCCAAAAATAAATTAAAAAAACCGAAAACGGTTACATTCAGCAATAAGGAATTTCTTCAACTAAAAGCCATTAACAATATTTTTCGCCGTTACTATTGCCAAACAGTTGAAAGCGCCGCGCCACTGGTCAACGAAATGGCGGCGCATGTGCCGCGCCGCCGCAGTCGCGTTCAGCATATCGGACTTTTTGGCTATAGCAGAGAAATGGGCAAAGTTAAACTTCCGCGCGCCATCAATTTTACAGCGGCGTGGTATTCTCTTGGCATTCCTCCGGAATTTATCGGCACCGGCAGAGGTCTGGAACAAATCAGACAAAAAGGGCTGGAGGCAGATCGCGACCTGCCTCTACTGGAAAAACATTTTTTTACTTTAAGATGGGAACTGGAACACGCAGGCAAGTATTTGAATCGGGAAAATCTTGAACTTCTAGGGAAAAAATATCCGTGGG
>CAZZPB010000153.1:0-10433 GCA_964655905.1 uncultured Candidatus Peribacteria bacterium | reverse complement strand
TTAATATCAAACAGGAATTTTCAGCCCCCATCTTGACTTGACATTTGAACCTTTGATATTGAATTGACATTTGTTATTCGGATTTCGGATTTGATCATAGTTTTTCCTGAAATTTTATTCAAAGAAAAAAACGTATGATCCAAGTAAACCCCCTTTACAACAATAAAATTTGGATGCATTATTGAAATATATTTATCATAACAACAGGCTGCCATGAACTATAATGAGCTTCGTGAGATTATTCGACACCTTAAGCGCGTTATTCCATGCAACATATGCAGAGGCCGATTTTCGGATGAAGAAATTGAGGTTATTTCCACATTTAATAACGAAGGACTGCTGCATTTTTGGTGCCACAATTGTAAGAATCAGCTGCTTGTCCATGTGATGATTATTTATCACCTTAAAAAAAATAATCTCAATATCAGTGTGCGGAATCATCTGTCTATTTCACCAAATGATGTCATTGATGTTCACAATTTTCTAAAACACTTTGACGGAGATTTTAAGAAATTATTTTCAATATCATCATGACGCGCAAAAGGCTTTTATTTATCATCATTGCTATCGGTTTGGCTGTTTTAAGCGGTTGCAAAGAGCTGCAACAGCAGGCGGAACAGATGAAAAAAGAAGGTGAAAAAACAGTAAATGAATTGTCAAAACAGGCCGAAGACGCCAAGGGTAAGGCCATAGAACTGCAGAAAAAATTTGAAGAAAAGTCGCAGCAGTTTCAAAATACTTCACAGCAAATTGTTGAAACTTCCAAACAGTTCAAAAAAACCAGCGATGCTATCAACCAATTAGCAAAATAATATTTCCACATTAAAAATTCAGCTACATACCCACACGCGCCAGGATCCTGTCGATAATATTGCACATAGCGAAAAGGAATTAATTGATAGCGCGGCCGGGCATGGCTATCAGGTGCTTTCCATTACATGTCACAATGCGGTTGTTTTTGATGAAGATTTGCGGAAATATGCTGAAAAAAAGGGTATTTTATTGATCCCGGGCATCGAGAAAAGTATTGGAAAACGCCATGTGCTCATCATTAATGCCACTTATAAAGCGCAAAAAATCCACTCTTTTGAAGATCTGCGGCGATACAAAAACATCCATCCGGATTGCCTGATTATCGCGCCGCATCCATATTATCCAGCCTGGATTTGTCTTCATGGCAAGCTTGAAAAATATATTGAACTTTTTGATGCGATCGAATATTCCTGGTATCACTCAAAAAAGCTCAATTTTTTCAATAAAAAAGCCGCTCAAATAGCCAAAAAACACCATTTACCAATGCTCGGCACATCCGACAATCATATTTTAAAGGATCTGGACTGGACTTATAGCCTTGTGAAAGCTGAAAAAACCATTCCAGAAATTTTTGATGCGATCAAAAAAAACCGGATTCAGATTGTGAGCCGCGCGGTGCCGTGGTGGAGGCTTATCCTCAATATCTGTCACGTTGAATTACGGTTTTTTATGAAACGGCTTTTACAGTGACCGATCAAAAAACCCTCAGGTAGGAATTTCATCGCTTGACGGTTTGGGCGCGACAGGCGAAGGTTTATCTTTGCGCTTTATAGGTTGTTTGCTGCTTGGAGCAGGCAAAGTTCCACCATCACACTGTGCGGCGCCACAGACCCAATTGGAACGAAATACACCATCCATTACAGGTAAATCAATTAAACGCTTCGATGGGTCAGCCATCATGATTTCAAAAGCTTTACAATTAACAGTTGTTTCTATAAAAACAGTTTCTGGGATAGCTGGAAAATTTGCATTTTCTTCGGGCCCACATTTAACTTCTATTATTTTACAGTCCGAAGTAAATTGAGGATCATTGCAGGCAAGTCTAATTTTCTCCGCAATCGTGGATGATATAGGTGGCACAACTTTTGGAGCATTTTCCAATAAGGCTCTTTGCGCATCTTGCGGTTGAGGGAGTACAAAATTTTTATACAGAGAATAACCAATTGCCCCACCCCCCGCGGCTAGGATCACCGTTGCAACTCCACCAGCAACAAAGGCCTGAACGCCTAGGTCAGGGTTGTCATCGTAATTAGATTTTTTCATAAAAAAATTAAAATAACGCAGTCAACATAGTAATATTTCCAGCAGATGTCAATGTGTTGTGGGCCGTGGAAAAGCTGGAAATATGTTAAAATGAGGAGAAAATATTAAAATAAAAAACCTCATGATGAAAACAAAAAAAGAACTTTTGCAATTTGTTAAACAAAAAGCAAAAACATTGCAGAAAAAGATTGTTTTTCCTGAAGCGTTTGAGGAAAAAACGCTGCGCGCGCTTGAAATCATTTTGCGTGAAAAAACGGCGAGGCCGGTTTTAATTGGAAATAAAGCGGAAATTCAAAAAAAAGTGAAAAAAATAGGCTTAAAGTTGGATCTGGAGAAAATAGAATTTCTTGATAATGAGAATAAAAAATTGCGCGAAAAATACGCGGAGGAGCTTTTGCGCTTAAGAAAAGACAAAGGATTGGATAAAAAAGCCGCAAGGGAGCTGTTAAATGATCATAACTATTTTGGCGTCATGGCGGTGTATATGAATGATGCCGACGGCATGGTTTCCGGATCTATAGGCGAAACCGCTGCCACTATCCGTCCGGCACTGCAAATCATCAAAACGCATGAGAAATTCCATAAAGTTTCCGGTGTTTTTTTCATGTTGATGAAAAAACGTCTCATGCTTTTTGCCGACTGCGCGGTGAATATTGAACCGGATTCACACGGATTAGCCGATATCACCCTTGATACGGCACAAACGGCAAAACGTTTTGGAATAATTCCAAAAATTGCAATGCTGTCTTTCTCTACCATTGGCTCCAATAAAAATCCTCTTGTTGAAAAAGTGCGCGAAGCGGTGCAAATTGTAAAAGACCGCAATCCGGAACTGTTGATCGAAGGTGAGATGCAGGTTGACGCGGCAATCAGCCCGGCCGTAGCAAAAATAAAATGTCCGCAGTCAAAAATACAGGGCCGCGCAAACGTGCTCATATTTCCGGATTTGCAATCGGGAAATATCGCCTACAAACTGGTAGAACGCCTTGCGGAAGCGGAAGCGATTGGACCGATTCTGCAGGGCCTGCAGAAACCCGTGAACGATCTTTCAAGAGGTTGCTCATATCATGATATCGCCGATCTTGCGGCTTTTACCGCCTGCGAAGCCGATGAAATATCGTACCATCTATAATATCCTCAATCGCAAAAATATGCTCATTCTTGTTATCAATGCCGGTTCTTCATCTCTCAAATTTCAATGTTTCCGTGCCGCCGTAGAGAACGCAGATCTGCCTTCCCTACGGCGTTTTTCCTCTCTCTGTAGAGGCATTGTTGATGGAATCGGCCTGCAGAAAAGTAGGGAACGCAGATCTGCGTTCCCTACTTTTCGCGCAAGCTGGAACGGTCACGAAATACAAAAAAAACTGCCGGAAATGACACTCGAAAAAGCTCTCCATATAGCGCTTAAATTGCTTCTTCAACAAAAAATCATTACCTCATTACACCAAATTGATGCTGTTGGACACCGCGTCGTGCACGGCGGAGAAAAATACCGTAGAGCGACCATAATAAACAAAAACATCATGGCGGCAATACAAAAATTCAGTAATTTGGCTCCACTGCATAATCCTTACAATCTTGCCGCCATCAGGGCATGCAAAAAATTGTTACCAAAAACGCCACAGGTAGCGGTTTTTGACACCTCTTTTCATCAAAGCATGCCAAAAAAAGCCTATCTGTATCCGCTCCCCTACCATTTTTACACAAAACTTGGCATTCGCAGGTATGGTTTCCATGGGACAAGCCACAGCTATGTCGCTGAAAAAACCATTCAACTGCTCAAAAAAAGGCAAAGTAAAATCGTTATTTGCCATCTTGGCAACGGTTCGAGCATCACTGCCGTAAAAAACGGCAAATGCATTGACACGAGCATGGGTTTTACCCCACTGGAAGGCATTCCCATGGGTACCCGCAGCGGAGACATTGACCCCGCTATTGTTTTTTTCCTCATAAAAAAACTAAAACTGCCGCCGACAAAAATTGAGGAGATTTTAATAAAAAAATCCGGGCTGCTTGGTTTGTCGGAAATCAGTTCAGACGTTCGCGATTTGTGGGGAGCCGTAAAAAAAGGCAATGCGCGCGCCAAATTAACACTCGAGATTTTGGCTTACAGAACAGCAAAATACATCGGCGCTTACGCTGCTGCCATGAACGGCCTGGATGCAATCAGTTTTACCGCCGGAATTGGTGAAAACGCCTACTACCTGCGCAAAACCGTTTGTGATTATTTCTCATATCTGAATTTGAAGATTGATCCTGTCAAAAACAAAAAAAACGCCGTGAGCATCCACAAAAAAGGCAGTCGCGTAAAAGTTTTTGTCATACCAACAAATGAGGAGATAAAAATTGCCGCTGAAACAAGGGCTCTGCTTTAGAAATGATGCGATTTATCTTATATCCTTCCACTCCTTGCGTATGGAACGTTTTAAAATAAATGCCTCAAAACTGTTGGCAGCCCATTGCCACAAAAGCCGCGGCCAGCCAATCGCATGCGCGCGGCGTCCGCCGTGAAAAACCGTAAGCGAGGAGTCAAATTTCGTGCCGCCAATCCTGGATAAATGTTGGAAAAACTTAATATCCTCTCCGCCAACCAGTTTTGGGTTAAATCCACCCGCCTGCCAAAATGCCGTTGCTTTTACAATCAGGAATTTTCCGCTGGCCTGGCCGATATGCAAAATGTTGTTGCTCACTCTAAACCACGCATCCAAAAGCCCAAAAAAGAAGTTATCGGCAAATGTGGCGATTTCCGGATAGACTCTTATATTCACAGTAAAACCAACAAGCTCAGGGTCCTGCTGAAAAGCCTTGAGTACTTTTGCAAAAAAAGATCCATGATCTGGAATAAACACGCCGCTGTCAACAAACACAAGCAATGGAAAACGGGCTACTTTGGCGCCGCGGTTCCGGGTCGCGCCAATCGTGGTCCGGGATGGGTCTGGACACACAACAACTTTATCAGCATACGGACCAGCCAGCTCTACAGTCGCATCCTGGCTATGATTGTCAGAGACAATAATTTCAAAAGGCGTGCCGCCAAAACCCTGTCTTAATTTTTGCAGAGTCGCGACAATAACTTTTTCTTCGTTATACGTTGGAATTATAAAAGAAAACATAATTTATTAGACCTAGCCAACAATACGACAGATGGTTTGAAAGAATTCAGAAAAAATTTATTCCCCGCTTTCGCGGGGATGACATGCACGCTTTCGCGGGGATGACATGCACGCTTTCGCGGGGATGACATGCACGCTTTCGCGGGGATGACATGCACGGGTATGGTGTACAGACAATATGTACCGATCGTCATCCCCGCGAAAGCGGGGAGCATATTTAACTTTGCTTAGCCATTTTTCCGCGAAAGCGGGGAATAAACGTCTGGCTCTGTCTGTCATTCCCGCGCAAGCGGGAAAGGCCTAAATTTTGCCTTGCGCGTTTTTTGCAAACCATCGAACTACCTGACCTCTACCAGAATATCTGTAAAACATCAATGCGCTGTGCTAGAATGCAGCAGTCGTTTTTATCGTAATTATGCTGGATTTTCAAAAAACCACTATATATCGGCAATTTCTTGAACTTGGACATAAAACGTTGCAGATATTGAACAAAAAAGGAAATGCTGTTTTCCAGAAAAATGCCAAGCAGGAAATCATCACCGGATTGGCCAATGTTACTGACGGCATTCATCAACAAATCGCCGATGAACAAACAAAAAAGTTTTATCAGGCAGGCCAAAATATCCTCCACCTTATAGCGCTTCTTGATATAGTCAGCCAAAATAAGGCCAAAACAAAAGAAGAAATAAAAAAAATCCAGGAAGAACTGTATTTATTGCACGATCAGATTGAAAATTTTCCAAAAAAACAAAAACGCATTTTGATTTTAACAAGCATACAGGGTTATGGACACTTGAGCCCTTCCAAAGCAGTTAAAGATGGAATTGAGGCTCTTTATGGATATGACTTCAGGGTGGAAATTGTTGATTTTTGGCTTATTTTAAACGCAAGTTTTAGCAAGGCGATACACCTGCTGTATGAGGGCTCAATCAAACACGTCCCTTCGGTATGGCAATTTATCTTCACCAGTACGGATCAAAAATGGCAGGTTAAACTGCTAAACATACTTCATTACCCATTTGTCGTACAAAAATTGACGAAATTTTTTGAGGAAAAAAATCCGGATTTAATAATTTCAACGTTTCCCATGTGGGACTACATTGCCGCGCAAATATGGAAAAAACGGCGGCCAGAAGCAAAATTTATCAGTCTTGTCACTGATTCCATTTCCATTCACAGCGCCTGGGCGGCGGCTAAAAGCGATTATCATATTGTAGCCAATACAGAAACCGCCGCATCATTAAAAAAACTCGGCATCAATGAGGACAAAATAAAAGTGTTGGGATCCCCTATTGATCTTCGTTTTCTTGAAAAAACTGACCGTGGCCTTTTTCTAAATCAATTAGGACTCAATACAAAATTATACACCGTTCTTTTTCTGCCAACGCACGCAAATACAAGAAAAACTCTCAAAATCATGCAGGAATTAGTAAGTGAACCGCGGGATTATAATATTATTGTGGTATTTGGGAAAAACATTAAGCTGAAAAAGAAACTCATGCCATACGCGCATCATAAAAATATTTGCATTCTTGGCTGGACGGATGAATTACCGCATTTTATCAATGTCGCTGACCTGGTCATAACCAAGCCCGGAGGCGCCACGACAATGGAGTGCATTGGAGCAAAAAAACCAATGCTGGTGACACAGATTATTCCCGGGCAGGAAGAGGGCAACGCGGAACTTATTAGACATTATAAATTAGGCATTATTCTAGAAGAAAATTTCGGCATGATAAGAAAAAACATCGCTACAATCCGGAAAAATAAACAGGGATACGAAAAAAACCTCGCAAAACTTTCCAGACCGGCCGCGGCCCTGGATATTGCGCGGTTTATTAAAACGATTATTTAAGGAACCGTTTTGTAAGGAACGCAGATCTGCATTCCTTACAAATTCGCCTGGTACACCTTGCTCTGGTCCAGAATATAAAGTTTGTTGGCATCTTTATCAACGTACAGATCGCGCATGTCCGCGATATCGTCAAAAATGTACTGCGCGGTATAAATAAGACCTCCGCCGGCCTTATCGTCCTTGTAGTAAACCAGCACGCGATGTTCTTTTGGTTCCAGCACGTACAAATGAGGCAAATTCAGCTGTGTAAAGATTTTTGTGGGAGCGGCCAGCGGTTTTGTCGGATGTTTTTTGATGACCAGATTTTGTTTATTGCCGCTGAATAATTTCACTAAAGTGCCGTCATTATTTAGAATGTAAACATTGCCATCAACCGCTAAAGAAACTCCTTTTTTAAGGTCAGCGTCAATGTTATAGGCCTCCGGAGGGTCAAATTTGTCGCGGCGGCGGGTATACTTCCATATTTGATTTGCTTCCGGTTCAAGAAGGTAAATTTTATTGTTATATGCTTGAAAAGCCGATGCTTTATGTAAAGCGCCTGCTACGGAAGTCACAAAACTCAAACGATTGTCTTTGTATTCGATCACTTTTCCATTTTTCGTGTAAAACAAAAGAGAATCTTTATCGGTAAAAGTTGTTCCGGCAATGACCGTCTCGTTATCATCTATTGTCAAAGGGTCCTGCACTTTATCCAGAATAATCGGATAAAGCGCATTATATTCAAAAGCATAAAAAATTCCCTTGAGATTCAACAGACCCAAAGCGCTGACATTGGCGCGTTTTTGCCGCAAATCAGCCATAATTTTGGTTTGTGGATGCAAAACTCCATCAAGCTTGTCGCGGGACTCCTGAATGGCCTTAAGAAGGGTATTGGCCTTGGCGCTGAAATAACGCGCATTCAATACAGTCAAAGCTTTTTTTTCAGCATCATTGAGAATCTGCCCAGCCTGGTCCTTGTTGTACTGGCCTGTAGTTTCAGCGGAACCGATGGATTCTTGAACTTCGCTTAAAATACGGTTAAACTGGTCAATTTTTCTTTGATCTTCAGCGCGACCCCGCAGCCACCATATGCTTCCGGTCAAAACCAAAACAATCAAAATAAGCGCGCCAAGAATTTTTTCTTTACTCCATTTTTGGAACTGGAATTGAAATTTTTGTTCCCTGCCTTTGAACACTCTTCCTTTTTCCGCTAGCAGACGGTCTTTAAGCCCCATCGCCATAGCGAATATTTTTTTGGCGCCACCGGCCGCCGCAACAATTACAGGTTTTAATTGGGCAATCCTGATATTTTTTGTGAATTTTTCGATGATTGCCATTTCATCCTTGTGTAAATGCGCTATAACCTGATTTTTTTCAGCATCGGAAAATTCAGCAGGCTGAACGGACTGAATTCCAATAAAAGCCACTTTCCCAAGAATTTCAGCAGACAGATAGTCTTTTAATTCTCCAAGCGTCGCGATGAGATTTTTTGCCGAAGTTGACTTTACCAGATCGGCCTTGCTGATATAGCGAAGCAGGCGCGTTGAACTCAAAAGAATAAAATCTTCAGGTTCCAGAGTCCCATTGGCAATGTTGCTGAAAATATCCTTGGACTGCGGATCATACAAATCTTCGCTGATAATTGAACAAAAACGGCGCCGCAACAAATAAGCCTCCGCATCTCCGCATTGGCTTAAATAAAGGTTATTTCCCACAATCGCAGTAATGACAACATGAAGATTGCCGATAAATTGGGATGCCCGTTCGTTTTTTAAAAGCCGGAGCTGTTTATTAACTTCTTTTAGAGCCTGTTCAAAGCGAAAATATCCATCCTGTTCAAGGTCGGAAAAAAAAGTTTTCCGCATGGTATCAAAAATATGCTCGCCAATCTGCTCGGCATCCACAGAATTATTTTGGATTTCAAGAGTTACAAAAATTTTGCCGGAATGCTGCCCATCCTCACCCAAATCATAGGCATAATTCTCAACAAAACCACCTTCATCCCTGCCTACAAATAAAAATTCATACTGAGTTCGAAGCGACATGAAAAAGCTATAAAATACTCGCTTAATTGCTTAACAGACCCTTTGGGTCTGTCTAAAGATACAATAAAAACATATGATTTTCAATAAGCAATTCAAAAAATCCCACTTTGACATAAAAGGGCGCAAACGCTATCCTCTTTCGGTAGGTTTTGTAATTTTTAACATGCCATTTATCAATGCTTGCAAAAATCAAAAAAAGTAAACATCTCAAGACTCATGGATTTCTCGCCAGAATGGCAACCAAAGGCGGCCGCAATGTCATAAGACGGCGACGGGCCAAAGGTCGCTACCGCCTTACGGCGAGTGATGAAAGATAGAGATTTGGAATTGGAATTGGAATTATTTGACATTTGATATTCGGATTTACCCCGTATGCTGCCAAAAAAACAACGTCTTACAAAAAAACGTCTTGCATATGTTTTTAGAAAAGGGCAGAGGTTTGGCAACGCGCATTTGAATGTAAGGTTTATAAAAAATTTTCAACCGCACAGCCGTTTCAGCATCACGGTAAGCGCAAAAATTTCAAAGAAAGCGGTGGAACGCAACCTTCTGCGCCGCCGAATATACGAAATCATCCGTTTAAATCCTGGTGTATTGCCGCAAAAATATGATATTGCGCTGATTACAAAGCCCTCCATTCTCACGTTGAATTTTGAAAATCTCAAAAAAACCACTCTTCATCTTTTGAAAAACATTCATTAACAAGCCCTGCGGGCTCGTCTGTGGTTGCTCCCTTTGGTCGCTGTAATTTCTTAACAAGCCCTGCGGGCTCGTCTAATGAAAAAAAATCTTCTACTTTTCATCATTATTTTTCTGGCCGTTAACCTTATTTTTAACTTCTTTTTTAAACAAAAAAATAATAGCAGTGAAGTAAAAAAGGAGGTCACTTTTTTAATGACGAAAAATGATTTTGGGATTGACGACGCCGTTGCAGTTGAAATAAAAAATGATACTCCAAATGCCGTGACATTTAAAAACACGTGCCCCGAACAACCTTTTGAAGTCTTATATCTCAAAAACGGCTCATGGATAACAAAAACGCATCGCGCCGAAATTTCCTGCGCCAACGCAGCGGATTTTTCAGTAAAGCCTGGAGACAAAATCACCGTTGATTACGCGTCATGGAATTATGCCCTTTTTTCTGATCTTGGAAAATATAAAATCCGCGCCAAAACCGTAGAGACAGGTTTAAAACCTGTCTCTACGGTTTTGGAATCACAGGAATTTGAAATAAGACCGCAGGTCATTTTCAGCTATTTATGGACAACACTCTTCTATCATCCTCTCTACAATATTTTAATTTTTCTGATAAATATTGAGCCAGGACACGATTTGGGTTTTGGAATTATCTTAATGACGATCCTT
>CAZZPB010000152.1:0-5304 GCA_964655905.1 uncultured Candidatus Peribacteria bacterium | reverse complement strand
CAGAATTTATATTTATGAATTTCATCAAAAATAATCAATTTGACGTCAGGATTAAATTTAGCATCGAGAATAATTTTTCTATCCTCACGATTATCCCAATTTAAGTATTGATGGGCAGAATAATCTTTTCCCGCGATGATTTTTGCTAAAGTTGTTTTGCCGACCTGTCTTGGGCCGGCGACAAAGACCATTTTTTTCTTCAAATCCTGAAGAATTCTTCTGTGTAGATATCTTTCATGTTTCATAAAAATTCGATAAATATTGTTACGGGATTATTATACCAAAGTATAATAAAACTGCAAGATTTTTATACTACGGTATAAAATGAAGCACCCCGTGCGCAAGCACGGGGTGTCTCTTTCATGCAAGCGCACGGTGCGAGCTCTATCAAATAAAGGATATAGAAATGTTTAGTGAAAATATCAAAATCTGCTAACAGACCTCGGCCATTTGACAAAAACTCTATTTTACTTCATTATAAAGCCATAAAATAGTTGTTTGTGAGGTATTTTTATGGATTTTTTACATGTCATTGTACAGCAGGGAACGCCGGAAAATCCAAAGCTGGAAAAACTTTTCGTGCAGTTTCTGGATAATTTGCATAAAACGGCTGAACATGGCCACATTTCTTTTGAACTTTTTGGCTACAATCAGTATACGTATTTTTTTGTTGGATGCGATTCCGGGATTTCCAAATTGGTTGAAGGCTTGATTTATTCAACTTTTCCAACATGTGAAATTAAACATACCAGGGATTACACGGAATATTATAATCCTGAAAAACAGGCTTTGGCGGGGGTAACGCTGCGTTTTAGAATGAGTGACATTTATCCCATTCTTGCTTTTGATCATTTTGAAGTTGATTCGCTTGCCGGCGTATTTTCTGTTATTTCCAAATTGGGCCGCAGCGATCAGGCGTGGGTGCAAATTCTTGTACATCCAACGCATGAAACCTGGACATACCATTTTGGACGGCGCATTCGAATGAAAATCAATAGTTTGAAGCGTCTTTTTCGTCTGAAAAACTATGTGCGTTTGAAAAAAAGAAAGACTTTTTTCCAGGAAGAAGACACGCAATTTGTGGCCAAGGGGGGGCACGAACCTTTTCAGGTGCAATTGCGCGTTGGCGCTGTTGCTAAAACGCCCGAAGAGGCAAAAAATAATATGCATGCAGTAGCCAAAGCTTTTTATCAATTCAATAAGACGGACTATAATGGTTTTGAGATTGCCCATCAAAAAAATGGGCGGTCTTTTTTGAACGAATATCGCGGGCGCGGCATGACGAACGGCAAAATTGTTGGCGCTCATGAACTGGCGACCCTTTTTCACTTTCCGAACACGGATCACGTGCCGCACGTTGTGCATGTTTTGGCGAAAAAACACGAACCGCCAAAGGATTTGCCGACACATGGGAACGAAGTATCGCTCTTCGGTATGACCAACTATCATAATCATTTTCAGCAATTCGGCATCAAGCGCGAGGATCGCAGGCGCCACCTCTACGCGGTCGGAAAAAGCGGTACGGGTAAATCAAAACTGCTTGAACTGCTCATAGCTGAAGATATCAGAACCGGAAAAGGCGTCGGGGTGCTGGATCCGCACGGGGATCTTGTTGACAGTATTTTGCGCATGATCCCACAGGAAAGGAAAAAAGATGTTGTCTTATTTGACCCCAGCGACACTGAACATCCCATCGCTTTTAATCCTCTTGAGAAAGTGGATGAGAAATTCAAAATGCAGATTACCATCGGCTTTATTGATATTTTTAAGAAATTATTCGGAAATAACTGGACCAACCGTTTGGAGCACGTTTTGCGGTACACAACTCTTGCTCTTCTGGATTCGCCGAATACCAGCGTTCTTTCCATTCTGAAAATGCTTACGGACAAAAATTATCGTCAAATTATTGTTTCGCGCATTCAGGATTCAGTGGTGAAAAATTTCTGGGTGAACGAATTCGCGGGATGGAGCGAAAAATTTGATGCCGAAGCCATTACGCCGCTGTTAAACAAGGTCGGGCAGCTCGTTTCGACAAATATGGTCAGAAACATTATCGGTCAGCCAAAAAACAGCTTCCAGATCCGCGACGTGATGGATAATGGGAAAATTATTCTTATGAAGATTTCAAAAGGTCTTTTGGGTGAAGAAAATGCCTCGCTGATAGGCTCCATGATCATCACTAAAATCTATCAGGCCGCAATGGCGCGCGCGGAAATTCGCCAGGAAGACCGCAGGGATTTTTATTTTTATGTGGATGAATTTCAGAATTTTGCGACCGATACATTTACGGAAATTCTTTCCGAGGCAAGAAAATACCATCTTTGTTTAACCATCGCCCATCAATATGTGGGGCAGTTAAGCGAGGAAATACGTAAAACAGTGTTTGGTAACGTGGGTTCCATGATCAGTTTTCGCGTTGGAGCTGAAGATGCCGTTATTTTGGCCCAGGAATACACGCCGGTTTTTACCGTGCGGGATATTATCAATCTTGGCGTGCGCGAATTTTACCTGAAAATGTCCATTGATGGCGAATTGACCGAGCCTTTTTCCGGAAGAACCATGGATATGAAATTCCCCGAAGAAGATTATAGCGCTGAAATTATTGCCGAATCACGCAGACAGTTTTGCGCTCCGCGGGAAGAAGTCGAAAAAGCCCTGAAAAAATGGGATGAGGGCGGGTCCGCGCCGGCGCAAAAAGATGCGCAGTCAGCAGAATCAGAGGAAGTCAATGATGTTATTCAGGAAGAAGACGACTTTGACACGCCATTAATTTGAGGCATTTCTTTGTGCTATAATCACGGCATGAAAATTACGGCATCCGTTGGTATGCGCCTCAATCAGGTTTTCCGTAAAGAAGGCTTGCTGTTAGCTTATATTTTTGGCTCTGCGGTAACAGAAAACGGTAATTATGAAAGCGATGTGGACACCGCGGTTCTTCTTCCAGAAAATTTGAGCAACATAGACCGTTTTAATATCCGCTTACAGCTTATTGATAAACTTTCCGGTATCTTCAAAAAAAATGTTGACGTGGTCGTTTTAAACGATACTGCTTCGATCTTTCTTAAGTATGTCATCGTGACTGAAGGGAGGATCATTTATGAAAAACTGGAAGGACAAAGAGGGCAATATGAAAGCGGCATTATGGGACGTTATTTTGATTTTCAACCATTTTTAGATCTCTATAACAAGCGCTATGTCAAAAATAATCTTTAATAAAATTATCGCCAAATTCGGAAAGCTTGATGAGTATTTAAAATGTTTGCGTGAAATTCAGAAGGTCAACAGGAAGGCTTTTCTTGCTGATTATCATTACTACGGTTTGGCTGAAAGATACTTTCAATTGGCAATTGAAGTTGTTCTGGATATTGGCAAGTTGATGATTATTTATCAAAATTTGAGGAGACCCGAAGATAATCAGGACATTTTTACCGTTTTGACTGACGAAAAAATACTTTCTTCAAAATTAACTGAAAAGTTTTCAGGCATTGCGGGCTTTAGAAATATTCTAGTTCACGACTATGAAAAAATTAATCGGGAGATCGTTTACGAAAAACTTCAAAAGAGCCTTAAAGATTTTCAGGATTTCAAAAAGGCAGTTTTGAGATTTTTGAAATAATCCCAATACGCGCAAAATAAATTTTACTGATGCTGAAAACCGCTGCGGAACTTCAAAAAATGGAAGATAAATTGCTTGCTCCTTACGCAATGAAAAGCAGTCAGAGCGCCGGGCGTTTTTATAAAGAAAAAGACGATAAGACCCGCCTGCCTTTTCAGCGCGACCGCGACCGGATTATTCATTGCAAGGCTTTTCGCCGTCTGCAGGCCAAAACACAGGTTTTTGTATCTTCATACGGAGATCATTACCGCGACCGTCTGACTCATACCATTGAAGTGGCTCAAATAAGCCGCGATATCGCCCGAACGCTTGGTCTCAACGAAGATCTTGCCGAAGCTGTTGCCCTGGCGCATGACCTTGGCCATCCTCCTTTTGGCCACAGCGGGGAAGCGGCGCTCAATGAGATAATGCAACAATATGGACTTCATTTTGAGTACAATGAGCAGAGCCGCCGCATTATTGAAAAACTTGAAAAAATGTACCCGAATTTTGACGGTTTGAACCTTACTAAAGAGGTTTTGGACGGCCTCATAAAACACAAGAAATCGCATTATTTGGCCAGCCTTGCCTTTATTGCCTCACCACATCTGGAAAGCCAGGTTGCTGATCTTGCCGATGAAATTGCCTACACCAACCATGATATTGACGACGGCATGCGCTCCGGCCTGTTGACCATAAAACAGATGCGGCAATTTGAGCTGTGGCGCCGGGCGGAAGCTGGAATAATCAAAAAATACGGGAAAAATATTCCGGTTGACCCTTTAAAAAGCCGCATTATCAGCCGCATGATCGCTGTTTTGATCCATGATGCATGCAAAGCTACTCATCAAAATATCCAAAAATTAAAAATTACAAATGTGAATCATGTAAGAAGATATAAAGGCAAAATAGTTATCTTTAAGCCAAAAATCAGGCGTGAACTTAAAAAGCTGCGTGCTTTTTTGATGAAAAATTTTTATGAAAATCCAAAAGTCGCGTCAAAAATGCAATATGGAAAATCTCTTCTCAAAAATCTTTTTTCCCATTACCTTGAGCACACTGATCAACTTCCGCCGCTTTTCCTCCAAAATATCCAAAATGGCGAACGCATGGAAATTGTGATAAAAGACTATATAGCAGGTATGACTGACAGGTACGCGGAGGAACAGTGGAAGGTAGTAACTCGTAATCCGTAACTCGTAATTCGTAATCCGTAACTCGTAACTCGTAACTCGTAATTCGTAACTTGTAATTCGTAACTCGTAACTCGTAATCCGCAATTCGTAATTAAAAATTGATACATTTGAAATTTTTAAATCTATGATCTGTCCCAAATGCAAGCATGAAGAAACGCAGGTTCTGGATTCGCGGGATACCCATGAGCAAAAGGAAATCCGCCGCCGCCGCCAGTGCGAAAAATGCCATTATCGCTTCACGACATTTGAGCGCGTTGAAGTAGCTGGTTTTATTGTCATAAAAAAAGACAATTCACGTGAAATTTATGATCGCGAAAAACTCAAAAAGGGCATCTGGAAGGCATGTGAAAAGCGTCCAGTTACCCAGGAACAGGTTGAAAATCTTTTGAATGAACTGGAACAGGAGCTGGCCAATTTTGGAAAAGAAATTCACAGCCGGAATATCGGCGAAAACCTTATGGATAAGCTCAAAAAACTTGATGAAGTAGCGTATATTCGCTTTGCCTCGGTATA
>CAZZPB010000151.1:0-5283 GCA_964655905.1 uncultured Candidatus Peribacteria bacterium | reverse complement strand
AACCCACGAGACCCGTTCGTCGGCTTTTTTTGATGTTTCATAATATGCTGTTATCCGGCTAAAATAATTTTGTGAACTTCCCCTAAACTTTGCCCTAAAAACTCACTGCCAAATGTTTTAAATTTCTTTGGGTCATCTTTCTTCTGGTGGCAACCTACGGTTTCCCCCAGGTACCCCCGCTTTCGCGGGGGCCCCCTTCCCCTTCGCACGCTACGCAGTGGGAACCCACGAGACCCACTGCTTCGCTTTTACAACTTTATTATTCTCATAATTTTTACATTTTTTAAAAATTTCTCCATGCAACCATGGTATTTCAATCCTGTTCTGGCCGAAATCGGCCCTATTAAACTTCGATGGTACGGTTTTATGTACGCATTGGCATTTGGAATTTGCTATTTATATTTGCAGTATTCCAAATATGGTAAAGGTTTAAAGCTCACCAAAGAGCAAAAAGATACATTTGCGGCAGTGGTGATTGGAGGTGTTCTTTTGGGAGGAAGGCTTGGTTATATCATTTTCTATAATTTGCCTTATTATCTTCAAAATCCGTTAAAAATTATAGCAGTGTGGGAAGGGGGCATGTCCTGTCAGGGAGGGCTTTTGGCCGGTATTTTAGGGATTTTATGGTTTATTAAAAAATATCGCGTAAATTTTTTTGAATTAACGGATTTTGTCGCAAGCGTTGCACCAATCGGGCTTTTTCTCGGCCGCATTGGCAATTTTATCAATGGCGAATTATATGGAAAAGTTGCCAACCGTTTTTGCCTATATTTTCCTACAGATCCCGCGAACTGCCGATATCCTTCCCAACTTTTGGAGGCTGCTTTAGAAGGATTTGTATTATTTGTTCTGTTATTTATCATGCGCCGTTATACGCAAAAAAAGGGCCTTATCAGCGCGTTTTTCCTGATTTTTTATGGAATTTTTAGAATTTTAGCTGAATTTTTCCGCGAACCGGACGCGCAAATTGGTTATATCTTCGGATGGCTTACGGAAGGGCAAATTTTATCTCTATTGATGGTGGTTCTTGGAATGGGACTATGGCGCTTTCTTTTTAAAAAAGGCTTGTTGAAACCTTGACATCGCACCATTTGTTCCATTACCATATGTATGGTATCAATATATAATCTATACTGTTATGTCTATCGTTAATTTCTCTATTCCTCAGTCACTGGAAAAACGTGTTCTTGAGATAATCAAAACAAAAGGTTTTGCAAGTAAGGCTGAATTTTTCCGCTTTTCTGCCATCTATTTTATTGATATTATAGAAAAACCTTTTAAGACAGAAAATGAACGTTTCGGTGATCTGACTGATGAATTGACCAAAGAAATTATCAAACGTTATCACGACAAAAAACTTCCATCCATCAAAGAACAAAAGGTGATCAGGAAAATATAAGCAAAAAAGAGCTCAATGATTATTTGGAGACAGCTTTGACGGACATGCAAACAAACAAACTGGTGTAATAAACTGTTATTTTCATGCTTTCTTCACGGGATTTGGAAGGGTCGCTTTGTGCGATAAATTGTACCGTCCCTGCTGGTCAAGTTCGACAAGTTTAACTTTCAAAATATCACCAACGCCGGCAACGTCCTCAACCCTGTTCACGCGGGCCCAGGCAAGCTGGGAAATATGCACAAGGCCTTCTTTGCCGGGCAAAAATTCAACAAATGCTCCAAAATCCATGATGCGTGTCACTTTTCCCTCGAATTCATCGCCAACTTTTGGCTGGTAAGTGATCCGCTTGATCCACTCAATGGCTTTTTGGCCAGTTGTTTGATCTTTTGCGGTAATTACAATTAAGCCATCATCTTCAATATCAATTTCCACATCACATTCCGCGGTAATTTTTTGGATGGTTTCGCCGCCCTTGCCAATTACAACTTTAATCAATTCAACTGGAATTTTCATATGCATAATAAGCGGCGCGTACTTGGAAAGCTCCTTGTTCGGGGCCGCAATCGTTTCGAGCATTTTGTCCAGCACATGATTGCGTGCCTTTTTTGCCCTTTCCAGAGCCTCACGCATGATTTCAATCGAAAGTCCTTTGACCTTGATGTCCATTTGTAAAGCGTTGATGCCATCACGCGTGCCCGTCACCTTAAAATCCATATCGCCGGCAAAATCTTCCATTCCCTGGATGTCTGTGAGGATTTTGTAGCCTTTATTGATATCTTTATCTTTGGAAACCAGACCCATGGCAATACCCGCAACAGGCTTTTTAATGGGCACGCCAGCATGCATCAACGATAATGTTGAGCCGCAGACGGAAGCCATTGAGCTTGAACCATTACAACTGAATATCTCCGAAACAACCCAAATGGTGTAGGGAAATTCTTCTTTTGATGGCAAAACGGGGATCAGCGAACGCTCGGCCAGGTCGCCATGGCCAATATCTCGGCGTGAAGGCCCGCGCAAAGGCCTGGTCTCACCCACGGAATATGGGGGAAAATCATAATGATGCATGTATCTCCTCGTAACATCCTCATCCATTGTATCGATAATTTGAGCTTTCCCGGGTGACCCAAGGGTCGTAATGCTGAGCGCCTGGGTTTCACCACGTTGAAACAGCGCGGACCCGTGCGGGCGCGGCAACACCCCAACGCTGCAACTGATCTGGCGAATTTCATCAATTTTTCGCCCGTCCAGGCGCTGTTCTTTTTCCAGGATGTTTGTCCGCATATTGGCTTCCAGCATTGAATTTAAAGCGCCATTCAGGTCTTTTGCGCTCAACGTTTTTGCCACGATCTGTTCTTTATATTTTTCTGCAAGAATGGCTTCCAGTGCATGGACTTTTTCTTTGACTTCCCCTTTGGTCAGGCCTTTTACATCGTCCATCATCGCTTTTGTTACCACCGCTTCCACCGATGCTTTCACCTCTTCCGACCCATTAACAATTACAGGAACAAGCGGCGCCTTTGCAAAAGCTTTCTTAAATTCTTCCTGCAGAGCGCAAATCTTTTTAATTTCTTCATGAGCCATCTGCAATGCCCGCAGAAAGATGTCTTCATCAACTTCATTGGCGGCTGCCTCAACCATTGTAATCGCTTCAGCGGTGCCTGCAACGACCAGGTTCAGTCTTCCTTCTTCGACCTGTTTATATGTCGGATTAATAATGATTTGTTCCTTGCCGCTTTCATCTTTAATCAATCCCACACGAACAGCTCCAACTGGGCCACCAAACGGCATTCCGGAAATACATAAAGCCGCTGAAGCCGCGATTAAAGCGGTTGTTCCAGGTTCAACTTCAAGATCCGCCGAAAGCACCGTGCATATCATCTGCACGTCATTGACCATGCCTTTTGGAAAAAGGGGCCGAATAGGCCTGTCAATAAGCCTGGAATTTAAAACGGCCCGTTCTGACGGCCTACCTTCACGTTTGACAAAGCGGCTGCCTTTAATTTTTCCGGCGGCATAATATTTTTCTTCGTAATCAACCATTAAAGGGAAAAAATCAACTTCTCCCCTCACTCCTCCCATCATGGCGCTGGCAAATACAACAGTATCCCCGAGAGATACGATAACCGAGCCATTAGACTGGTTTGCCAAAACACCGGTTTCAAGCGTGAGCTTGCGTCCAGCAAGCATAATGGTAAAAACTTTTTTTTCCATAGACGGACCCGAAGGGCTTGTTAAGAAACTAAAGCCCCGCCGAAGCCTTGGCGAAGGCAGGGCAACAATGATTTTTTAAGGACGTTTTCCGTTCCCAAAATAAAAGATAAGGTTGTTACGTCGTAGTAACGAACGGTCGCGACCGTTCACTACTTGCGCAACTTCAATTTTGTCACAAGTTCCTCATAATGTTCTTTTGAATTTAATCGCAGATAATTTAACAATTTTCTCCGTTTCCCAACCATCATAAGAAGACCGCGGCGCGAATGATTGTCTTTTGAATGTTCTTCAAGATGTTTGGAAAGCTGATTAATGCGCTCCGTCAGTATCGCCACCTGGACCTGTGGCGACCCGGTATCCTTTGGATGAACAGCAAAATTTTTGATGATCTTTTTCTTTTCAGGACGTTTCATGTGTAAAGATTACCTTCAATAAGACTTTTTTGACACTTTTTCTCTGCCTGCGGCATGATAAAGTTCGATGTATAATTTATCAAACAATTTCTGCCTTGGCAAGGGCTTATTTGTGGGTTATGATGGGAAAAGTTTTTTGAGACCCATGCATTATAAGGAAATTATTGGCGAGGCCTGGCATTTTACCCAGGAGAACAAGAAATTGATTGTCTGGTATGCTTTTATACCTTCTCTGCTTGTAACAGTTGTTGGTACTGTTTATCTGATCTATCAATTTTATGCTTTTAAAAGTTCTCCGCTTTTTGAGAACTGGTCGCAAAGTTTCTCGTTTCTTGCCGTTAAAACTATTTACAACACGGCGAAAGACCAATTTGGCAATCTTATTCCTCTTTTCATTATTTTGGGTATTTTGGCCATAATGTACTTCTTTTTACCGCCAATTGCCGAAGGAGCAATGATTCAGCTTATTGCCCGTAAAAAAAACAAACAGGAAGTTCGCATAAAAGACGGCTTGAAGTATGGTTTTTTGAGTTTTCTGCCACTTTTTAATTATTCCTGGATCGCGCGAAGTTTTAATTTTTTTGTCATACTTGGAGAAATGGCTTTCGTTTTGCGCAATCTCGGTCCTTCCGCTTTTCAAACCCTTATTCCTGTTTTTGTTCTGGTGATTTTTTTTAGCATTATTTTCGGTTTTCTATTTGTCTTTACTGAATACTACATTGTAATTGATGACCGCCATATTAAAGAATCCATGGCAAAAAGCGCCGTTTTGGCTGTGAAACATTGGGATATAGCCCTAATGGTCTCTATATTAATGTTTTTTATTGGAATACGCATTATTTTGCAGATTATTTTCGTGCTCATAGTCCCCGGCGGCATCCTTATGCTGATTTACTTTTTTGCGGCATCAACAATACCATTTCTAGCGCTGCTGGCGGGAGCTGTACTTGCCTTAATAGCGCTAGTTCTTGCCGCCTATCTTGGAGCCATTGTTCATGTTTTTACAACTTCGGTTTGGGTTTTTACTTTTTTGGAACTCACCAATGCTCCTGAAATCAGCGCGCGCGCTGCCGCGCCGCTGGAATCAATTGTGCGTGAATAGAGACAGATCATGGGGGATCATACGTTTTTTTCTTTGAATAAAATTTCAGGAAAAACTATGATCAAATCCGAAATCCGAATAACAAATGTCAATTCAATATCAAAGGTTCAAATGTCAAGTCAAGATGGGGGCTGAAAATTCCTGTTTGATATTAA
>CAZZPB010000150.1:0-5913 GCA_964655905.1 uncultured Candidatus Peribacteria bacterium | reverse complement strand
TTAATATCAAACAGGAATTTTCAGCCCCCATCTTGACTTGACATTTGAACCTTTGATATTGAATTGACATTTGTTATTCGGATTTCGGATTTGATCATAGTTTTTCCTGAAATTTTATTCAAAGAAAAAAACGTATGATCCGCTAATCACCATCTCCATAAATTAACATTTGAAGTTTTATAAAATTTCCATTATCCTTAAAAAGCCTCTTATGGTAGCGATAGTAAATAAAAATCAGCAAGAAAAAAAGTAGGAGATTTTTTAGTTTCTCTCCCACAACCTTTAATAATGCCGCCTACAAAGAAAGTTGTATCATGGCAGGTAACTTTTCAATTCTCTTCTTTTGAAGAGGCTGAGAGTTTTATTGAAGATACAAGCCTCTTAAAAGATACTGAAGTGGTAAAATCATTTAAACGAGCAGCAAAAGAAAGTATAAATGGAGCTGCCAGACCAATCGAAGAACTTTTTCAGAAATTCTGTTGACAGATGTTAAAAAACGATTAAACTTGACGGCGCTATCGGAAAAAACCATACTGCAATAAAAAACAAGTATGGGCTTGATTGTGTTGTGAAAGATAGCAGATAATGCCGCATTTGTAGGGACAAAACAATGTTCTGGCCCCGCAAATGCTTATTCTTCACTTCTTTTTCAATATGGCTAAAAAAAAGTCGAAATTGCTAAAAAGGGGGCCGAAAAAGCCGGCTAAATCTTTGAAAAAATCTCAAAAAAAGAGCGGCACAATAAAAAAATCGTCAAAGAAATCATCAAAAAAGCCGGAATCAAAAATTCAAAATAAGAAAATCATAAAGGGAAAATCAAAAGAGGGGCGAGAGGAAAAAGAATTGAAACCGTCCTTCACGAAACCGTTCAATGTAAAAATCATAAAAAAGGATGAAGAGCAAAAGCCAAAACTGGAAGCAGAAAACGCTGCCGATACTCCAAAGACAGTTAAAAAGTCTGTTTTTCCTTTGAAAACTTTCAACAAACAGTCGTTGAAAAAATTTGACATAAAAAAGCAGAAAAGAGTGTCTGCTCCAATGAGCGAAAGCAGCAAAAAAGCAGTGAAAGCTTCACAGGTAAAAGTGGCCAAGGCCCAGGCGAAAGCCCGTGCGGCAAATACCGTGGCGGAAGAAATTTCCAGGCTTCTTCCAAAAGAAAACATTATTATGAAGGAAACAAGTAAGCGGAGATATTTTCGGCCGCGGCTTGACCAGGATGTCGTTTTGCCAAATCTGATTGAAGTGCAAATTGATTCTTATCGCTGGTTTTTGGAAGACGGCATTCGTGAATTGCTTGATGAAATCAATCCGATTTCCGATTTTTCAGGGAAAAAACTGGAGCTGCATTTTCTTGAACATTCCATTGGAGAACCTAAACACGATGCCGAGACGTGCAAAAGCAAAAATCTGACATATGAAGCTTCTTTGAAGGTGCATGTCCAGCTTATCAACAAGGAAACCGGTGAAATCAAAGAACAGGACGTGTTTCTGGGCGGAGTGCCGCTTATGACAAACAAGGGCACTTTTATTGTCAACGGAATTGAACGCGTTGTTGTAAGTCAATTGGTGCGTTCACCGGGCGTTTTTTTCTCAAAAAATCCGCTGGCGCCCGGGTATCACAACGCAAAAATTATTCCAAAACGTGGGGCGTGGCTCGAAATTGAAACGGACAAAAAAGGAATCGTTACTGTCAAAATTGACCGGAAACGTAAAATCCACATCACTTCCCTGCTTCGTATTTTCGGTTATGAAAATGATCAGGCCATTCTTGAACTGTTCAAGGAAAACATCAAGGACGCCGAACACGATTTTATCGCAAATACTCTGGAAAAAGACAGTGCCAAAACTACCGATGAGGCATACCAGAGCATTTATAGAAAAATCCGGCCGGGCGATCTTGCAACGCCGGAAAATGCCAAATCACTGATCCAATCAATGTTTTTTGACTATCGCAAATATGACATGGGACCTGTCGCGCGTTATAAACTGAATAAACGGTTCAAATTAAATACGCCGAATACCAAGGAATACCATACGTTCCAGGTTCATGATTTGATTGAGATTTTGAAATATCTGGTGCGCCTAAACAACGACGAAATAACCCCTGATGACATTGATCATCTTGCCAACCGCCGCGTGAGAGCCGTTGGAGAGCTGGTGCAAAACAAATTCCGGGTGGGCCTGCTGCGTACCGATCGCATTGCCAAAGACCGCATGACTGTGATGGATCTGGAAACCGCGACACCGACCCAGTTAATCAATTCACGGCCTATTACAGCGGCTTTACGCGAATTTTTCGCTTCTTCGCAATTATCGCAATTTATGGATCAGACAAATCCTCTGGCTGAATTGGCGCATAAACGCCGTCTGTCCGCCATGGGGCCCGGCGGACTTTCGCGCGAGCGCGCGTCATTCGACGTTCGCGATGTGCATCCTTCGCATTACGGACGCATTTGTCCAATCGCCACGCCGGAAGGTCCGAACATCGGCCTTGTTGTGCATCTGGCAACATACGCCCGTGTCAACAAGTACGGTTTTATCGAATCGCCTTTCCGTGAAATAGCGCATTTTTGCCCCAACAAAGCCAAAGAATTGGCAGGGCACACCGTTACCGAAACAATTATTCATCCAAAAACAAAAAAACTGATCGCGAAAAACGGCACGCAGATTGATGAAAAATTGGCTCAAATCATTGAAAAATTACCATTGGAGAAAATCAGTGTTAAACCGTACATCACCAAAAATATCCGCTATTTTGACGCGCAGGAAGAAAGCGAGCTGATAATCGCGCAGGCAAACACGCCTTACGACTCAAAAGGGCAAATTACTTCCGACCGTGTTTCCGTTCGCAAAAATAGCGAACCGGCCATGGCCAATCCCGAAGAAATCACACACATTGACGTGTCTCCGAAACAAATTATTTCTGAAACCACGGCGCTCATTCCATTTTTGGAACACGATGACAACACGCGCGCTTCGATGGGCTCAAACATGCAACGTCAGGCCGTTTCTCTCATCTGTCCAAGCGCACCGGTTGTGGGAACGGGCATGGAGGAAATTGTCGCAAAAAGTTCCGGCCAGGTTTTACTGGCGGAGTACAACGGCACAATTGCCCGAGTAGATGCTGAACAAATCACCATTATTTACGACAATGGGAAAAAAGCCATTTACGATCTTCATACTTACGCAAGAAGCAATCAGGGAACATGTGTTCATCAGAGAGTGAAAGTCAACAAGGGGCAGCGTGTAGAGCGGGGTGACGTGTTGGCGGACGGCGGAGCCATCGAAAATGGAGAGCTGGCTTTGGGGAAAAATGTACTTGTGGCCTATATGTCATGGCACGGTTACAACTTTGAGGACGCCGTAATTATTTCTGACCGTGTCGTGAAAGAAGGGTTTTTTGACTCCGTGCACATTGAAACTTTTACGCTTGATGTGCGAGATACAAAACTCGGTCCGGAAATTGTCACCCGCGATATACCAAATGTGGGAGAAGCGCGCTTAAAAGATCTGGATGAAAATGGGATTGTGCGCGTTGGAGCCAATGTACGCGAAGGCGACATTCTTTGCGGAAAAATAACCCCCAAGGGTGAAACAGAATTGACTGCGGAAGAACGCCTGCTACGAGCGATTTTCGGAGAAAAGGCCCGTGACGTGAAAGACACGTCTTTGCGTCTTCCAGGCGGCGAAGGAGGCAAAATTGTCGGCCTTCAGATTTTCAGCAGAAAAAATGGAGATGAGCTTACAACGGGCGTCAATCAACAAATCAAAATAAGCGTGGCGCAGACGCGCAAAATTTCCATTGGAGACAAAATTGCCGGACGCCATGGAAACAAAGGGGTTATTTCCATCATCGTGCCAATGGAAGATATGCCCTTTATGCCGGACGGGACTTCCGTAGACGTTATTTTGAATCCATTGGGAGTTTCCAGCCGTATGAATATTGGACAGATTCTGGAAACCCACGCAGGCTGGGCCGCCGTAAAACTTGGGATAAAACTGGCAACGCCAGCCCTTAACGGTATGAGAGCGGAACAGATTTCTGAGCTTCTCAAAGAGGCAAAACTGCCTTTGGATGGAAAAGTGCAGCTTTATGACGGTATCACAGGGGAAGCGTTTGATCACAAATCAACGGTGGGAATAGGTTATATCATGAAGTTAAGCCATTTAATTGAGGACAAAATTCACGCCCGTTCAGTCGGACCTTACTCACTGGTAACTCAACAGCCGCTCGGAGGCAAGGCCCAGCATGGAGGCCAGCGTTTTGGGGAAATGGAAGTTTGGGCTTTGGAGGCATATGGAGCCGCGCATACACTGCAGGAAATGTTGACCATTAAATCCGATGATGTGTATGGCCGCGCCAAGGCATATGAGTCAATCGTAAAGGGGGAACCGATACGAAAACCACACACGCCGGAATCCTTCAATGTGCTTGTGAAGGAACTGCAAAGCCTTTGTCTCAATGTAAAACTTGAAGTGACACCCAAATCTCAACTATTGGTGGAAGCGGACGAGTTTACTCTAAAAGAAATTGAAGATGAGGGTATTGCTTTAAAAGAAAATGACCCGAACCGGCCCGAAGTTGCTGCGGAAATAGCGCATATTATTGATGAGGAAAATGTTCCGCTTGTTGAACCGGGCATGAAAGTTATTGATTTGCATGGGGACCGTGATCAAAAAACTCTTGATATTGATGTGGTAGAGGAAAGCAGTAAACCCGTAGAACTGCTTACGGTAGAGCCGACCGCTGAAGAACTCGAGGCGCTCGAAAAAAGCGGAGAATAATACAATCAATTTTCAGTTTTCAATTCACAATTTTCAAATTCCATATTCTTAATTCTTAATTTTTCATTTTATGCGAAGCGTTAACAAAGTCATACTCATTGGAAATTTGACGCGCGACCCTGAAATGCGGCAAACGCCCAATGGCCAACAGGTCGCGACTTTCGGATTGGCAACCAATCGTGAATGGGTGACGCGTGACGGCATGCGCCATACTTCAAGTGAGTATCACGAAATTGTTGCATGGTCCCGCCTTGCCGATATCTGCGGGAAATACCTTAAAAAGGGTAAACTGGTCTACATTGACGGCTACCTGAAAACACGCAGCTGGGATACGCCGGAAGGCATCAAAAAATTCAAAACGGAAATTGTGATTCAGGACATGATCATGCTTGAAAAAAGGCCAATCAACGCCACTGAGGAATACATTCCGGAAGAAGGACTTGAAACCAACAATAATGTTGCAGCGGAATCTGGAGCAGATGAAGACGAAATGTCAGGTGATGATTTAAAAGCAGAGGCGGGTTTTAAAACAGCCTCTGCATCGCCGCATTCAGCAAAGTCCGTTCGATCGTCAAAAAGGGGTGACGGTTTAAAACCGCCACCCAGGGAAAGCGCGCCGGAAAGAGAAAAGGACGTTGCTGCGCCCGTAGGTAACGGCTATAAATCCTCCCCTACGGACATTGACGCCGATCTTGGATTATAAAAAACACGTGCCCCGTACGGAACGGTCGCCTGTACGGACCCCGCCAAGGCGGGGTCCCCATAAACATTAATTTATTATTTCTTTCTTCCTAAAAAATGATCCAAACCTTTTCCGATTCCAAAAATGACAAGGACAATACACTGGATACTTTTGACGCCATTGCCCTTTCAGTCGCTTCACCGGACGAGATAATGTCATGGTCCCATGGCGAAGTGAAAAAACCGGAAACCATCAATTACAGAACGCAAAAACCCGAACGGGACGGTCTTTTTTGCGAACGCATTTTTGGCCCGACAAAAAATTGGGAATGTTATTGCGGCAAATATAAACGCATTCGATACCGCGGCGTTATATGTGAAAAATGCGGTGTGGAAGTGACGCGTTCTTCGGTGCGGCGCACACGCATGGCACACATCAAACTGGCC
>CAZZPB010000149.1:0-5085 GCA_964655905.1 uncultured Candidatus Peribacteria bacterium | reverse complement strand
CCAAAACAATGTTTCAAATTTTATGCTTTGAATTTTGAATTTGTTTGAAAATTGATCATTGGTTATTGATCATTCTATAACGTACCACATTAAATTTTCATAAACTTTTTCAAAGGGAAAAGCGTATGAGCCTTTATAGTTGCAACACGATTTTTTAGAAAAAATTTAGAAAATGTTCATAAAAACGTGATAACATCTGTGACATCGCGATTTAAAAGGTTCGGTAGTAGGTTTGAGATTCCTGTCTACGCTCTCATTATATTCGAGCTACGACAGGTAAACTATTTTTTGTTTACTCGCCGCAGCCTTGGCGAAGGAGGGGCGAAGGAGGGTAAAAGGCGAAGATAAAAAGTGATTTATAAACAAATGGCTTACGGAAGGCAAAAATTACGTATAGGCCTAAGGTTTGTGTTGCCAATTTTTTAAACCAAAAATCGCTTTTCCGATTTATTCGTCATTTTATCCTTTTTTCCCATTCTCATCAACAATTTCGCCTTCCGACACGTCTTCAACGGGAATCTTTTTTCCTTTTTCTGCCTCCGTATTCGCAGTATTTTCTGATGCCTTGCCCGCCTCTGCACCGCTTTTATTGTCTGTAGAGGCTCCTGCGGCACCTGCCTGCGCTCCCCCTGTGTTTTGATACATGGCTGCTCCTACTTTTTGAATCACCTCAGAGAGCTCATCCTGGGCTTTTTTGATTTCGTCCGCTTTGGCCTCTTTATTTTCAAGGATTTTCTTGAGGGCATCAATTTTTTCGGTCACCGGTTTTTTAATATCTTCAGATACTTTGCTGCCTGCGTCTTTCAACGTTCTTTCGGCTGTGAATAAAAGCGCTTCCGCGTGATTGCGCATTTCAATGGATTCTTTTTTCTGACGGTCGGCGTCCGCGTACTGCTCGGCTTCTTTACGCAGTTTTTCAATCTCAGCTTCCGGCATGTTGCTGGAGCCCGTTATGGTTATGTGGTGGACTTTTCCTGTGGCTTTGTCGGTCGCTTTGACATTGATAATCCCGTTGGCGTCAATGTCAAAAGCAACCTCAATTTGTGGAACGCCGCGCGGGGCAGGTGGAATACCGTCCAGAACAAATCTTCCAAGAGATTTGTTGTCCACCACCATGGGCCGTTCTCCCTGCACTACGTGAATTTCAACCGAAGTCTGATTGTCCGCTGCCGTTGAAAAGACCTGCGATTTTGATGTTGGAATAGTTGTATTGCGCTCTATCAGCTTTGTCGCAATGTTGCCAAGTGTTTCAATGCCCAAAGACAGGGGAGTAACATCCAGCAAGATGATATCTTTCACATTGCCCTGAAGAACACCGCCCTGAATGGCGGCGCCAAGGGCAACCACTTCGTCAGGATTGATGCCGCGGTGTGGTTCTTTTCCAAAAATTTCTCTTACTTTTGTCTGTAACACGGGCATGCGGGTCGCTCCACCCACTAAAATCACTTCATCAAGATCGCTTACGTAGATTTTGGCATCCTCGATAGCCTTTTTGCATGGAGACACAGTGCGTTCGATCAATTCAGCAACCAGATCTTCAAGCCGTGCACGTGTCATTTTGATGGAAAAATGCTTTGGCGATCCTGAACGGTCCATACTGATAAACGGAAGATTAATTTCCGTTTCATTCAGCGTGGAAAGCTCAATTTTGGCCTTTTCCGCGGCGTCACGCAGACGTTGTAATGCTACGCGATCATTGGAAATGTCCTGCCCATGTTCTTTTTTGAATTCACTTAGCAGCCATTTCACAATATGCTGATCCATGTCGTCACCGCCAAGATGGGTGTCTCCGTTTGTAGAAAGCACCTCAAACACGCCTTCCCCCAATTCAAGGATGGAAATATCAAATGTGCCTCCACCGAAGTCAAAAACTGCGATCTTTTTATCTTTTGCCTTGTTTTTATCGAGTCCGTAAGCCAGCGCGGCCGCCGTTGGCTCGTTGATGATTCTTTTTACATCCAGGCCGGCAATTTTTCCCGCGTCTTTGGTGGCTTGACGCTGGGAATCGTTGAAGTACGCGGGAACGGTTATAACGGCTTCCGTCACCGGTTCACCTAAAAAGGCTTCGGCATCGGCTTTGAGTTTCGCCAAAACCATGGCTGCAATTTCGGATGGACGGTGTTCTTTGCCGTTGAGGACGATTTCTGCCTCACCGTTGCGGCCGCGCACCACTTTATATGGAATCTGTTTGATTTCTTCGGTTACTTCATCGTACATGCGGCCGATAAAACGTTTGGATGAATAAATGGTATTTTCTGGATTGGTGACGGCCTGGGTCTTTGCCGTTACGCCAACAAGGCGCTCGTTATTTTTAATGGCAACCACGGAAGGCGTTGTGCGGTGGCCTTCCACATTTGGAATCACAACAGTGTCGGCGCCCTGCATCACAGCCACGCATGAATTTGTCGTTCCAAGGTCAATTCCAATAATTTTTGACATAGATTTTTATAATTAAAAAATGAAAATTTATTGGTTGTGTAGAGGCTGGCTACAGGCGCAGTCGAAGCTACAACCAGGCCCTACACAACAACCATACGGTTAGCACTCCCGATTATAGAGTGCCAAGAGGAAAGAGTCAAGGTTTTTTAGAAAAAATTAATTTCCGGTTTAGAAAACGTTAATCTTTTTGTTGTATAGTGGCTTTAGTGATCACAGGACAAAGGTTACGATAACGGTATAGAGACACGGCGGTTCCAATATTGCATGAGGTGGGTGGAACAACGTGAATCAGGAGAAAGGGCCGGGTAGAGCGAAAGAGAAAGAAATTGTGAAAAAATTCGCAAGGCCTTTGGGCTTTTGCGTGCCCGTGTCCTATAACAATTTTCCTCTAATATCCCTCTTTTCTCTGTTTTATTCGATACACAATTATGGTTTTATTGCCTGTATCAACGTCGAAAAGAATGCGCCATCTTCCGCATCGAAGCCGGAATGTCCCATCTCCAGGCGCTCCATGTAACTTTTTCAAATCCAGCGCCGACGAAAAAGGATCAATCGCCAATTTGCCAAGGCCTTTCTGTACAAGCCCAAGACTTTTGACGTCGCGATTGAGTTTCTTTTTATCATGCAATAAAGTTTTGGATTCGTAGAAAATGATTTTGTACATGGCAGAGCCTTAAATCGTTGTCAGTCCTGGTTTTTGAAAAATTCATTTGCAGTTATGAACTTTTCCTTTTTGCCAGCGCGATAGGCTTTGCGGCCTTCCTGTATAAGTTTTTTTTCGGCTTTCGGCAGATCATTCAAAGAAATCCATTCCATCCGCCAGCTCTTCTCGTCCAAAACCGAAATCGGTTCGAGGATGATTTTAACGCCGGCAAGAGTTGCCCGCATAACGCCCTTATTGACTCCAAGGAGCGCTCTCCATTCCTGCGGAATAGTAATCTGTCCCTTTCCGATCATGTGAAGCACTTTTGTAGACATAATTTAAACCAGTTTAAATTCTAAACCAATTATACTACACATGGATTGTAAAAGGCAAAACCCTCCTATGTTCCATTTCCAACCTTCACCCTTGCCGGTTTTAACACTTTTTCGCCCAACATATACCCTTTTTCAAACTCTTCCAATATCATATCTTTTTCACCGGGCCCTGTCATAAGCGCTTCATGAATTTTTGGGTCAAATTTTTGGCCTTTGGTCTCAATAATCTTCAAATTTCTTTTCTCAAGGATCTGCCAAAATTGGCGCATGGTCTGTTCAATGCCTTTTATCCACTCCTCGTCCTTTGGCTCATGGGCAAGAGCGCGGTTCATGTTGTCAATAGCTGGAAGCAATTCAAGTAAAAGCTCGGCGTTGGCGTACAGAACCCAATTTTTTTTATCCTCTTCGCTTCTTCTGTGAACATTTTGCAGATCCGCAAGCGCGCGTTGCGTTATGGCCGTCATTTCCTGAAGGCGTTTTTGAGTTTCTTCCAGTAGGAACGGGTCGTGGCCAGTCCCTACCGGCTTTTGTCCCGCTAAACCTTGCGTGCTTCCGTCATCATTTTTGCCACTTTGTCCCGATTGCTGTGCGGCATTTTCGTCCTTTGGATCTGTTTGCGAATTGGCCATTGAAAATTTATTGAAAACTGTAAATTGATAATTGAAAATTATTATTGCTCCAGCATCTTTTTGACCTCCTCCAGTAATGCCTTATTGAAGGGATAATTCATTCTTGTTGAACCCAAAAGCCCAATATGGCCCTCATAATCATCCAGACGATACCTGGTTACCATTAGACTGCAACTCTTGATCTGTTCCAGAATGTTTTCATGACCGATGAAAATTTTGATCTCATCATCAATATTCAGACTTTTTAATATATTTACAAAATGATCGTGCTTTTCCAATACCTCAATCACCTGGCTCGCGCGTACCGTATCATAAAGAAATTCAGGCTGCCGCAGGACATTAGAGAGTCCCAGATAAAAAGTCCGCTGATTATCAGGCATTGTCGCGAAACTTACATTTTGGCTTGCTCTGGCCAATAGTGATACAGCATCATAAATTTTTTCTTTTACTTTTTCCAAAATGTATTCTTGTTGTAATTTTTTGAGTGTTTGTAAGGCATCCCGCCTGGCAATTTCCATATTCGTCATTTCATCCACAAAAAGGCGGTAGCCAAGATCGGTTGGTACGCGTCCGGATGATGTATGCGGCTGATAAATAAGCTCTTCTTTCTCCAGCATGGCCATGTCGTTTCGGATTGTGGCTGGGCTTACATTAAAGTGATAGCTCAAAATAATCGTCTGCGAACCCACCGGTTCCGCCGTTGATATGAAATGTTGAATGATTGCCTTTAATACCTGTTGTTTGCGGTTCATTTTGATGTAGTGTGTTATCGATTTCTTGGCTTAGGCATTATAACATACAAATTTTTTACCCCAGGCTTTTTCTCATTACGCCGGCCTCCACGATTTCCTCACTAAAATTCAGTCCAAGAGATTTTTTCAATAAAATGGTTGATGTCAGATTGCGATGAATAAAATGGTGTGCTTTGTTTGGTCCCAATTGAATATTTAGGATTTTTGCGCAGAGCTCAATGTCATGCGAAATTTCCCGCGCCCACGGATATTTTTTCCCTAGAAGTTCAAGATTTTCCCGATTCAAA
>CAZZPB010000148.1:0-10945 GCA_964655905.1 uncultured Candidatus Peribacteria bacterium | reverse complement strand
ATTAAAAATTAAAATATTTGACCTTTGTTTGACATTTGTTATTCGGATTTTGAAATTTATGCCACATATTATTTATTCAAAGTAATTTGCGTATGATCCCTATTTCTTCTCCCCCTCGGCCGCAGCGGCTTCCGCCGCTGCCTTTGCTTTTTCTTCAGCACCAGCTAATGGGACTCCTTCCGGCGGCAGCGCGGCGGCTTCCGGAGCTTTTTCTTCCTCAACCTTTAATGCCGTAACAGTGACCACAACGTCATCCATCTCTTCATGCAGTTTGACCCCGGTGGGCAGCGACAAATCACGAACATGAATGGAACTGTGGAGTTGCTCCAGGCCGGAAATATCAATTTCAATCATGGGAGGCAAATTGGCCGGCAGACAGCGGATTTTGATTTCATGTTTAAGGGTCGTCAATATGCCGCCGAGGTTTTTCACCGCAGGCGCGACACCTTTCAACACGACAGGCACCGCGGCGTTCACCTCTTCATCCATATTGATATGTAGAAAATCCACATGGTTAAACTGATCCGTGAGAGGATCATATTGGACCTCGTGGATTAAAACGGGTTTTACGTCACCGCCGATATTTAGCTCCACAATCTGGTTTCCGCCGGCATGCGCAAACACTTTTTTGAACGACTGATAATCCAATTGTACGGGTATATTCGGCACTTTATGCCCATAATATACCGCCGGAATTTTGCGCTGGCGCCGCAGAACTTTTGCCGGAATTTTAGCATCGCGAGGGCTTGCTTCAAGAATAATTTTTTGCATAACATTTGGGATATAAAATATTAATGAAAAATTCTGCTACGGCACAGAGTCTAGGCAAAAATAGTCATTTACGCAACTCAAATTGACCAAAATATGTATTTACGGTAAGTTTTTGTCATATGGTTGCTTCGCCTTGGCGGGGCTTTAATTTCTTAACAAAGCCCCCGCTTTCGCGGGGGCTCGTCTGATGTTCGAAAAAGCAAAAAACATGTTCAAGTTGCAGCGGGAAGCCAGACAGATCAAAAAAGAGCTGCATAATATTCATATAGAGGCCGAAGTTGAGGGCATTATTGTGGTGATCAATGGCGAACAGGAGGTAATTTCCATCATTATTCCTCCCGAAGCGCTGGCAGATCCGCAAAATTTGAAACAAAACCTTATAAAATGTTTTAATAAAGGCATAAAAAAGTCCCAGCAGGTCGCGGCGGAAAAAATGAAAGGCGTCATGGGCGGCCTTGGCCTGGGGACGGGGTAAAATATGTTTATAAAATCCGAAAAAACATTTGATCCGTAATAGATATTTGCCTATTCCATGAAGCTTAAATTCAGGAACATTATTCTTTTTTTTGTTTTGCTCATTGCGGGGGCCGTTTTATATACTGCATACAATGGAGCACGTTACCGGTACTTTCTTCAAACGCCGGTTCGCCCCGGCAACATCACAAATGTTTTTTTCATCATCAAAAAAGGGGATACGCCGAATGTTGTCGCGAAAAATCTTTTTGAGAAAAATTTTATTCTGAATGAAAATACTTTTAAAACATACATTCGGGATAAAAACCTCGACCGTAAAATTGTCGCGGGGCGCTTTCTGCTCAACCAAAACATGGTAATCCCTGAAATCGTTCAAAAAATTACAGATCCAAAACAGGGTGAAATCATATTCACAGTCACGGAAGGAATGACTGTCCGGGACATTGACCAAAAACTGCTTTCCGCAGGCTTAAATCAACCGGGTGAGTTTATTCAGGCCGTAAAAGATTTCAATAATTATGGCAAATATCTTTTTATTGATGAGAAAAAATCGCGATCACTCCCCTACCCGTTAGAGGGATTTTTATTTCCGGATACGTATTTTCTTGATTCGGGTCATTTTAAAAATGAAAATTTGATTGATCTCATGCTGAAAAATTTCCAGAAAAAAACACCCAAACAATTTCTTGAAAATGAAAAACAGGCAGCGCAAAGCCTTTTTGACATCATCATAGTTGCTTCCATCGTTGAAAAAGAAGTAAAAACCGCAAAGGATAGGCCTATTGTCGCCGGCATTCTTTGGAAAAGGCTAAAAAATGGCTGGCAGCTGGGCGCCGATGCCACGCTGCTCTATCTAAAAAATAAAAGCCAGATTGGCACAACTGAACTTCAGGAGGATTCCCCTTATAATACCCGCAAAAACACCGGTTTGCCGCCCGGCCCAATCAGTAATCCGGGCATTGCCAGCATAAATGCCGCGTTAAAACCGGAATCATCACCGTATTTTTACTATCTCACTCGTCCGCAAACAGGCGAAGTGGTCTACGCGAAAACAAATGAAGAACATAATTGGAATAAAGCGAAGTATCTTCATTGATAGAGCTCGCTTCGGCTCACCCCGCTTAGCGGGGTTCACCTCGCTGCCCCGCCATGGCCGTGCGCTCGCATGAAGCTCCCCCGTAGAAGCGAGCTCCGGGCCTTTTGACAGTTTAAACAGATTCATCTGTTTTTCCCTTACCCGAGCCCTTTTTCTTCTATTCAACTTGTCCTACCCATCATTGCCTCTATTAGGACCGCCTTGTCTTTAAACCCTTATCGCACCTCCCCTCCAAGGCGGGGTCACTACACCAACTTTACATCAAAAAGATTAAGGTTTTTTAAACTGGAAATTAATTTTTCCTAAACTGCATAAAACAAAAAACCGCGGCCGGATCAATAGCTTGGTGTTATTGCGGCGCAGCGCTTTTTTCCACCGTCCCAACAGCTGGTTTAGGGCTCGCTACAGGCTTGTTATAAATAATCTCAAACTGAGTATGTTCGCTTTCTTTGCCATCCGCATCAACCGCATACGCTTCATATTTATTGAGACCCGGCTTTAAATTATCCCCATTTTCATTGGCGTAATAAATCCATTTTGTGGAACCAGGCTGGAATTTACCCAGCGTAAAGCCATTAATGACCACTTTGGCTGCCCCATGCACCTCACCTTCCACTTTTACAACACCCAAATTGGTTTCCGCGGACATTGAATTTCTTGAAATATTTTGACCATTAAATGTGAGCACAAAAGGCGCCGCCAATGCCTCCTTGGGCGGCGTCGAAGCAGGCTTGGAACCCGTTTCTATTTGGGGTGAAACGCTTTTTGCCTCCGGCGTTTTTAACGTATCACCAGAAACAGTTTCTTTAGTTTTTACATTTTTGGCAGGAATATCCTGTTGTGGCGATTCCACTTTTTCCTGAGTCTCAGCAGCAAGCGGTTTTTGAACCTGCTGGTCAGAAATCTTTTGAGATGCAGCAATTGATGACGGCTTGGAAAAATCACTTGGATTCTGATCTTCCGCAGCGTTCCAATTATACCATTCTGAAGCCCTAAACTGGTCGCCGAACGCCATAAGCACCGATGGATTTTGACGATTCTGAAAAGCCTTTAAAACCGCGGAATCAAAATTAACTTCCTGCCCGACACCAACATCAATCGTATCCAGTTTTTGATTTTTGCCGCCGTCCGTGTCCAAAACATGCACTTTTACATTTCCGCGCAGCACGCGCACCGTTTCAACCTGTCCGCTGGAAACCTCAAAAATTGTACCGATATCATTGACCAAAGTGTGGGGCGTGCGCACTTCAACCGTTGATTGACTGACTCCCTCACTTTTGCCCTTGCTCACCCAAATGGTCCCATGAGCGAGTGTTAAAGCGATTTTTTCGCTATCGCTGCGTTTACTCAAATCCGTGAGTGTTACTTCGCTGTCTTCCGCAAGACGTACAATGCTTCCATTAAAAAATTGCAGAACAATACGCCCGTTTTGCGCTGTTTTTAGAGAATCGCCCAAAAGCAGTTTTGTGCCGCTATAGCCGTTTACCCACTCGCTTGTGCCATAATTCAAAACTTTGGCTTTTCCGGATGCAACATAAAAATAGACATCCCCATACTTGGCCTGCAAACTGCCAAGCAGGCGGAACCCAAGCACGCCGATAACCCCGATGCTCACAATGACAAAAAACGGCAGAAGATAATCGGATGGACGTTTGCGCTGAAAACGGGACATAAAAATAAGCAAAAAAAATAACTGGGGGCAGTATAGCAAATATGTCCTGGAGGGAAAATGTTTTTTTAAATTTGACAAATTACAAAATCATTGCTAGCATGGCGGTCACTATCACATAATTTAAAACTTTATGACTACTCCAGGAGCTCCAGGCGAAAATCAATCAGGTGTTGATTACCTTTATACAAAGACTTTCTTAAGACGTCTTCATCAACATGTGAGTCGTCTACTAGGAGATGGTCAAATAGTAACTTATGATGATGGAGAATTTATTTATACAATCTCATGTCAACCTCAAGACCGCAATGCTATTAAGCTTGAGATTGCACCCAAGCCCGGCGTGGAGGGCTATAAAGAAACTTTATATTTACATCCAGAGCAGGATGGAACAATAACAACAGACCCCAGAATCATCACAATACTATTAAGCCTTCAACCTCAAGATTTTGACCCTACATCACAGCGGAAAAACCAGTAGATACATTGGCAGATATTTTGGCAGATACATTAACGGATATTGCCATGACTAGATATCCTAAAAAAAAATAATTACCCAACGCCCATTTCTTTTTTTAACGCATTGACATCACGCGCCAGGCGCTGGTCCACCTGGAGCTTTTCCGTGATCTTATTGCATGAATGAAGGACGGTGGTGTGGTTGCGGCCGCCGAAATTCTCGCCAATGGTTTCGTAGGGCTGGTCCAAAATTTCACGGATCAAAAACATGCAAATCTGGCGCGGAATAATAATATCCCTCCGGCGCTTTTCACTGACCAGTATTTCACGGGATATTTTATAATAACGCGACACCGCTTCAATAACATCATTAAGAGTGCGCACCTGCGTTTGCAAAACGCCTTCCGTTCGCAGCCCGATAAGCTCCTTGGCCCTTGTCAATTTGCGGATCACTCCGGCAACCGAATGCAATGTAGGGGTAGTATTTTCCAATCTTGCCTGGGCAATAGCGCTGATCAGGATGCCAATCATCTCACGAACGCTTTCTGCAACATTATTTGCGATAAATTCAAGAATTGCGCGATCAATCATCTCCCCGTGCTCCGCGCACTTTTGTTGAAGAATGGCCACGCGCGTCTCAAAGTCGGGCACGCAGACTTCAATAACCATGCCCATGGCAAAACGGCTTCGCAGACGGTCATCCAGCCCGTCCAGTTCCCTGGGAGAACGATCCGCGCTCATGACAATCTGTTTCCCATTATCATAGAGTTCATTAAAAGTGTGAAAAAATTCCTGTTCCGAAGTCGCCTTATTGGCAAAAAACTGTATATCATCAACAATAAGACAATCAATATTCCTGTATTTATCTTTGAACGGCTTTGTGTGGCGTCTTCCAATGGCGTCAATAATTTCATTGATAAATTTTTCGGCAGTCATGTAGATGACGCGTTTTTGCGGATGATTTTTTAAAATAAGATTGCCTGTAGCCTGCAATAAATGAGTCTTGCCAAGGCCAACGCCTCCATAAACATAAAGCGGATTGTAAATATTGCCTGGTTTGGCTCCGACAGCCATACATGCCGCATGTACAAGTCTGTTTTCATTGCCTGGAATATAATTGCTCAACTCATATTTCATGATATTGCCCCGCATTTCGCCATCCACCATCACTTCCTGTTTATTGCGAACCTTGCGGATTTTTGGAGCATCATCAGGCCTCGGCAATTGATTCATATCAGGTTTTCCGGGATGATCTTCATCCATCAAAATACCCATGATTTCATATTCAATATCACGAACGGACGGTTCAAATTCCTGAAAAATGGCCAACAATTTCAAATGATACCGCTCACGGATGAATTGCTGGGTAAAAAAATTACCGACGCCAACAATCACAACACCATTTTGAAAATCAGAGATAACCGTATTCTTAAAAAAAGTTAAAATATGCTGGCGATTGGCAACCGTATCAACTTTCATGACAACCTTTTGCCAAAGTTCTTTAAAATCAACAGCCATAAGCGGAAAAATCAAATAATTCTTGTCAATAAAATGACATTTTTTCGTCCGAAGCCGCCAAATACTATCCTATGCGTTTGGCTTCCACAAGTCTAAAAATATCAAAACAGCGGACTCCATAAAAATACAATAACTGGCGTGGCGTCTTACCATGACCCACTATCTATTGGTAAAAAATAAAACTAAAAAACAATAGCCTGTGTTGCTCAATAATCATGCCAAACTATTTTTCTTAAGGAAGCAAGAAAATTTATGAACAAATCCTAAATTTTTTCTAAAATAGTTTCAGTATATCGCTGTACGTTATCGCCAAAATAAAAACCATCAATAAAACAAAACCAATACCGTGAATGATTGATTCAAAGCGCGCGTTAATTTTTCGTCTAAATACAATTTCCGCCAGTACAAAAACCAATCTTCCGCCATCCAAAGCCGGAAACGGCAAAACATTCACTATGGCCAGACTTAATGATAAAACCGCCACAAAGCGCAAAACAGGCATTGCCCCTTCACGCACAAACGTATATGTCAACTGGGCAATGCCGACAGGCCCGGCAATCCCTTCAGGAACAGCGAAACGCGTTACCAATGATTGAACGACATTAATAAACATACTCACCGTGACACCCGACAAACGCACAATTTCATCAAAAGCACGAAGCGGCGCGATCCACGGAGCATAGCTTACATTCTGTATTTTCAGCACGGATGTCGGCACGTCGGCCTGGTAAAAACTTATCTGGTTGTTCTGATAGGAAGTAATCAGCGAAAGGCCAATGCCAATCAAACCATTGTCAGCAGCTTTTACCTTCAATTCCTTGCTGTCCGCGCCGCGCCGCACCGAATAAACCATTTCCCGGCCGCGCGACTGTTTCGTTATTTTTATAACATCTTCACGCGCGCTGATCGGCTCGCCATTAATTGAGATAATAATATCTCCAGGCTGAAAACCTGCTTTTTCCGCGGCGGACTGCGGAAAAATTTCGTTGATAACGACTCTTTCGACTTGCGGCAGCGAAACAATAAGATTTTTTACCCGGTTGTCACTCCAGACCGATAACGACAATCGGTCAGTATCACGCAAAGTCTGGTTCCATTCAGCAACACTGTAGATATCACGGTTATTGACCTTTAATAAAAAATCACCAGGCCTAAGTCCGGCCTCATAAAAACCGGATTCCTGGGCAACGTCTGTAATGGCCAAACGCGGAAGAAAAAGCACTTCGTACAATTTAAAACCGACATTTTTTTCTTTTACACGCAAATGTATGGAACGCAAATCTGCATTCCCTTCATTTCCACGCAAAATATCTAAAGCGATTTCCTTATTCTGCGAAGTGTTAAGAAAAGCGGTAAGTTGATTTGAAGACGTCAGTTTGCGTCCATCCACGGATATAATCTTATCCCCCGGCAACAACCCGGCCTTTTGGCCACTTTCCAACACCTCTTTAACCACCAAGCCCTGTTCGGTTTGAATCGTCCCCTGCCGTACGGCATTCAAGATATCATCCCCGTTCAAAATCAAAGGCTGAATACCAAAAATAAATCCCACGCTCAAAAGCGCATACGCAAGCAAAAAGTTCATAAAAACCCCGGCCAATATGACCATCAGCCGGATTCTGGGCGGCTTGCTGATAAAACTGCGTGGATTTTTTGCCATTTTGGGATTGCGAAGATCTTCGCCAAGCAGACGCACAAATCCTCCAAATGGTATGGCATTGATGGAATAAAGTGTTTCTCCTTTTTTGAAACCCCAGATACGGGGCGGCAGCCCAAACCCAAATTCCTCGACCTTGATACCGCTTTTTCTCGCCACAAAAAAATGCCCATATTCGTGCACCAGAACAAGTACGGAAAAAATAACAATGGCAACAATAATCGTGAGAAAAAGATTCATATAACGTTTGCGACTATACGAAGTTTTTTGTGGCGGTACAATTTGGAGCGGAGCGACCCACCGCCACAAAAAATTTGGGAGAGCCCGCAGGCGAACCGGTTAGGCGCTGTTGTGTGAATTAAATTTTCTTTTAGAAGTGTTTTAATTATTTTTCTTCAATAAGTATTGCTATTTGCGTTGTGTCATCAGCAATTCCTGAACAGTATAGTGTAAGTTCTGCTCTATCTTGAGTAAAATATTTAACCGTTCCTTTAGGGCCTGGATCTTCGTTTTTAAATAACCACCTCGCACCTGTAATTAGCTCCGTTTGGGCGTCGCAGGCTAATTTTAGAATTTCTTTAATATTATAATCCACACCGGAATAAGCGCCTTTTGTGATGGCTTTATTTTGTATTTCTGCATTATTTGGAAGGTTAATTTTTGAGAGCCTATCCCCTTGATTGACGCTATTAATACTATTGCATCCATTTAGAGTAAATATGCCTAATAGAACGATTATTTGCAGTAAGTTTTTTTTAGTTTTCATATTAAGTAAATAATTAATTAAATTTTGCTTATATGGATTTAGATTTATTAAATTTACCACCAATAAGTGTACCGACAAGTACAGGCAACAGGATTATTAAAGCGTACTGAATAAAAGATTGTAGACCTATTCTTGATGAGGGGAGTATAGCAAACAGCACAAATAGCAGGGCGATAATCCCAGTTGATAAGCCACTTACAAAAGGTTTGTATTTTGCCTTCATTCCAACTATCAATCCGACAACAAAGGATACTAAAGCAAAAGGCAAAACCATAATCAAAACTTGTGGGAGTACGTAGAGCAGAATTGCCAGAACAACAAAACCTAATCCTGCTACCTTTCCATCAAAAAGAGGGTGTTTTTGTCCCGTTGCCGTTGGTTGATTTTCCATACTTTATGTGCTTAAGAAATATACGCGCTGATTGTATAGGCAAAATTTATTTCACACAACTATTTTTATAAACCTAAATTTTCAATATTTCATTTTCTTTATTCTTGGCGAGCATTTCAATTTCTTTGTTGACCGCGTCAACTTTTTCCTGCAGCCTTTTTTCTGACATTGCAGCCTCATCTTCACTTATGGATTTGGCTTTTTCCTGATTTTTAATAGCGTCCATGACAATCTGTCTGGCATGCCGAACGCCAATACGTGCATCTTCAGCTAGACGACTTACAAGTTTGGTCAAATCTTTCCGGCGTTCTTCCGTCAAAGAGGGAATATTGATGCGAATGACAATGCCATCATTGCTTGGAGTGAGATTCAGACCCGAAGACATAATCGCCTTTTCAATTACCTGAAGTTGACTTTTATCCCATGGCTGAATCTGAATGGTTTTGGGATCGGGAACGGAAATATGGGCAAGAGTTTTCATCGGTTGTTTTGTTCCATAGGCTTCCACTATTAAATTGTCAACAAGAGACACATTTGCGCGACCAATTTGCAAATGGGAATATTCCGACTTCAAATGTTCAACAACTTTTTTGAGATCATCATCAATGTGATTCAGCAATTCAGGCATAAGGTGAAAAAATATTAGAGGACAATTCAACAGATAATTGTTCCAACCGGTTCGCCCTGGACAACTCTGGCAATATTTCCTTTTTTATGGAGATTAAAAACAATGATTGGCAATTTTGTGGTGAGGCATAAAGAAACAGCCGTCAAATCCATTACACCGAGCTCCCGTTTCAGCATTTCACCGTAGGTAAGTTTGGTAAATTTTTTAGCATCCTTATATTTTTTTGGATCTTTGTCGTAGACGTAATCAACCTGCGTTGCCTTTAACAAAACGTCGCAATTGAGCTCCGCGGCGCGCAGCGCCGCGGCCGTGTCAGTGGTAAAAAAAGGATTACCGGTTCCCCCGGCGCAAATAACAATTTTCCCTTTGCGTAAATAATCCAGCGCTTTCGCGCGCAGATACGTGCCAATCACCACCTGCATGTTAATGGCTGAAAGCGCGCTTGCTTCAACTCCAAGCTTCTCAAATTGATCCTGCATGGCCATCCCATTGATGATAGTGGCCAGCATGCCCATGTAATCAGAACTGACTCTATCCAGGGCCGAATCTTTAAAATCCCGAAAACGCCAAATGTTTCCTCCACCAATAACAATAACCACATCAACTCCCATTTTTTTTATCTGGACAACTTCTTTACAAAGCTTATCTACAACATCGAAATCAATTCCACCGTCACGGCGCCCTTCCAAAACTTCCCCGGAAAGCTTGAGCATCACACGTTTATATTTCAGCTTCGCCTGGACCATTATTATTTTGTAATCAAAATATAGGTAAGCACAACGCCTATGGCGAGCCCGACAAGAAAAACCAAAGGAATTTTTCTTTCCTCATGCTCGTCATGCGCGCCCGCAAGTTCGGTCAATAAATTGGAACTCATGACAATATCAGTGTCTTCATGAGCCTGAATAACCGCACTGCAATCACGCGCCGTCACCAATTGAACAAATTTTGCGAATTTTACTTTGACAAGCTCTGTAGGCGGAGTATTTGCTTGAAAATGGGAAAAACCATCGCGTTTTGAATTATTTTGCGAATTGTTTTTCAAAATTTCATCATTTTCATAAAAATCACCGCTTACCTCTTCGTTTGGCACTTCCATATCGTTTATCAGTTCATCCTGTGCCGCTTGCGCCTGAGTCAATGGAATTGCTGTAAGAACTTCATCCGCCCCAGGCTGGCGAATGTGATGCACCTTAAAAGTCTCTTCTTCCTTTTGTTTTCTGGTCGAGATGTCACGAACCGCTCCGCTCCGTTTAGAAGAAGATTTTTTTTGCATGGAAGATCACGTTAAAATAATATCTACAGCAAAATATAGCATATTCTTCAAAACAAACGAAAACAAAAAAAATCCGTAAGGTAAAGGCATGCCTGTACCGGATCATACGTTTTCTTCTTTGAATAAAATTTCAGGAAAAACTATGATCAAATCCGAAATCCGAATAACAAATGTCAATTCAATATCAAAGGTTCAAATGTCAAGTCAAGATGGGGACTGAAAATTCCTGTTTGATATTAA
>CAZZPB010000147.1:0-6406 GCA_964655905.1 uncultured Candidatus Peribacteria bacterium | reverse complement strand
GAGATGAATAAGCACATGCATCACTAAAAACCTCTTACCGACGATCAACCTGTCGAAGCAGTGCAAGAGGCAACCGTTGCCGCAGCAGCAGGAGTTTAGTGTAATAAAAAATGATCCCACGGCTTACAACATTGCGTATGTATTTAGACGTGCAAAAGATTGACAAACCATAATTTATGTGTTTATATTAGCCTTTAGACATTACATAAAAAAATATGAATATATCAAAGCCACAATTAATTTTAACGGGTCTAGGAATGGCATCTTTAGCCGTAATATTGCATCAGTATAAAGAAAATCAATCCAGTAAAAATCTACAGCAAAAAGTAGTTAGGATCGCAAGCAGCTTTAGGGACAAGCTACATGATGCTGTCTTTGTACCTGGCGATGCTGGGAATTGTGTTCCTCGTGAAAAAATAGCAAATAGAAGGCTCGACGATTCTGAATATCGATGGGTAATTATTAATGACATCAGTGATTTTGAAAAAGCATGCGATCCAATCAAAAGATGTACCGGGGCAGGCTCTGATGTTTCTTCTTGCTCTGGCGAAGATAAACACATTGTATGTGTTGATCCAAATTCAATGGGTATGGTCAATCTAGTTGATACAGATTGGACATGCAGCAACACGGCCACTTGGAGATTTTCAGCGAAAATGATAGCACTAACAACAGATGGTAGAAGAAGGGCGTCTGGCGATTTAAATACAACATGCTATGTGAGTCCGCTGCTTTGTGCGGAAAGCCAAAAGTAGTCCAAAAATGAGTTGCATTTATTTGATAGAGCTCGCTTCGGTTCACCTCGCGCCCCGCCATGGCGGGGCGCTTCATTTCAAAAACTTCATCAGCTTCTGCAGAGACAAGGTGTTGAGCACATCCTCTTTTTCCAGCCAGCCGCGGCGGGCCACAGAGATGCCAAAATGTAAGAATTCCATTTGATTGGTATTGTGGGAATCGGAATCAACCGTAAATTTGGCGCCTTTTTCCTTGGCCATTTTGCAGTAATAATCAAACAGATCCAGGCGGGTCGGCTGGCCGTCAATTTCCAGCGCCACGTGGTGTTTTACGCACGCGTCAATGATTTTTTCCATATCCACCGCATACGGCTCCCGCTGATTGATAAGGCGGCCGCTGGGGTGCCCCAAAATGTTTACATGAGGATTCTTTATGGCCTTTATTATGCGCTCCGTCTGTTCCTGTTCGCTCAACTTGAATCGCGAATGGACGGATGCGATCACAACGTCCATTTTGGCCAGCACTGGATCCGGAAGGTCCATTGAGCCATCGGCTTTAATATCGCATTCCACGCCTTTTAAAATGGTAAAAGGATATTTACGGTTGTTTTTTTCATTATGAAACAGTTTCACGAAGTCACGATTGATAGCGTCAATTTCGTCCCACTGAAGCTCAAAACGCTCCGGCGTCAGTCCGTGCGCAACAGCCACCGCCGGAGAATGATCCGTCAGCGCGATGTATTCAAAACCGGCTTCATAATACGCTTTTGCTACTGTTTCAATGCTTTGCGTTCCATCGCTCCACTGGCTGTGCACATGCAGATCTCCGCGCAAATCAGAATATTCAATCGGCACGGGAAGCCTGTTTGCCAGCGCCGCCTCCACTTCTCCGCGATCTTCGCGCATTTCCGGAATGATGTATGGAAGGCCGACGGATGCGAAAACTTCTTCCTCAGTTTTCCCCGCGATAAAAATTTCTTCAGGTTCTCTGCCATTTTTTGCCTTTTTGAGCCGAAAAACACCGTATTCACTTACCTTTAACCCCATTTTTTTTGCCCTGTCGCGTACCACAATATTATGGCCTTTGGAGCCGGTAAAATAATGCAGAGCCGCGCCAAAAACTTTTTCATCCAAAACCCGCAAATCAGTCTGAACGCCGGATTGAAGCAACAGTGCGGATCTTGTTTCTCCGTGGGCTAAAACTTTTGCAGCGTCAGGATATTTTAAAAAATGTTGTGTAATTTTCTCTCCATTTTTTTTGATATTTTTTGATGAAACCAGAACGTCAATATCGCCGATTGTTTCTTTCATGCGCCGCAGGCTGCCGGCATATTGCGCTTGCTCAACCTGCGGGCATTTTTTCATGTAAACAACCAGTTTATTGGCCTGATGCAGGGCTTCATACAGGGTCATTCTCTCCTGGTGTTTCTCATAATCTGAAAGAGAACTTAAAATTTCAGTTTCGCTTTTTGGTCCCATGCCCTCCAGTTTTTGCAGCTCCTTTTTTTGAGCCGCCTTACGAAGTTTTTCAATAGAATCAATGCCAAGCTGCGTGTAAAAAAGTTTTACTTTTTTTGGACCAATTCCCCGCACGCGTAAAATGTCCAACAAACCTTTATCGAACGTCTTCAAAAGTTGCGCGTGATATGCGCATTTTCCTGTAGAAATTATTTCAGCGATTTTGGATGCCAGGTCTTTGCCTACGCCTGGAATTTCTTCCAGTTTTTTTGGACTTTCATTATATATATCGCGCAAATCCTTCGGCAAATTCAAAATATTCTGCGCGGCTTTACGGTAAGCCAAAATCCGGAAGCGATTTTCCCCATTTATATCGAGAATGTTTCCGATTTCCTCAAAAATTTCCGCAATGCGTTGATTGTCCATTATTTTAGTAGTAAGTAGAAAGTAGTAAGGGTTGGACGCTGGCATTATAACAAACTATAATGCGATCATGAATTCCAGCATTGATCCGGAAAAAATACGTATTCCTGCTTTTTTACGCAAAAAAGCCATTGTCCGCCAGGCCAGACAGCAGCTTATTTTAACAGCCCTGGACCGTAAACTGGCGGGATTAAATGTTCATTCCAAAAAACCTCTTGCGCCCATCACCAGAAAGCGCGTAGGGGAGCGTTTCAAACCCTTCCCTACGCTAAAAAGCAGGAAAAATACTTTTCCGAAAAACGAACTCAAAAATGAAAAAATAAATGTTCCAAAAGAAATAAATATTTCAGCTACGGGCCACTTTCTAATTATTCCAATCGGCACAGTGATTGATTATTACGAAAAAATTCAGGTTGCCGTTATTCGGCTTAAAGAAGGCCTCCGCATTGGTGATATCATTCAGGTTACTGCAAAAAATTTCATGTTTCAACAGCCAGTGGAGTCCATGCAGATCAACCGTAAGCCTGTGAAAATTGGCAAAAAAAAGGCGGAAATAGGCTTAAAAGTCTTATTACAGCCGCAGATCAACGGCGCCGTCTACAAAATAGTGCCCGCGAAGAGTATGGAACGGTTTCAAACCATTCCTACAGATCGAGACAACCCTGGGGTTGTCCAAAATGCCTTTGCACAGCCATTATTTTAAAATATTGTTTTTCTGTGACAATTGGAGTACAATTGTACTGTATTATAATATTAGCATTTTATGCCTTCTACAAGGATTCAACACCGTATTAATGCAAATCTCAAAATTGAGGCTGAAACAATACTGGAACAACAGGGGATAGGACCTGCTCAGGCTATTACAATATTTTATACCGAGATTAAAAGAACAGGCGGTTTTCCTTTTCTTCCCTCAAAAGTGCCTAATAAACAATTAGCAAAAGAGCTTCGAGAAGCCGAAAAAGGTATTGGAATTAAAACATATAAAAATAAAAAAGAATTATTTAATTCACTTAAAAAGTTGGATAAATAACATAATAATGTGAGAATTTCTCAAACTACAAAGAGGTTTCGAAAAGTGAAAATATGTTTTTTCAGTTATCCGAATATTACCTCGAACGTCTTCCTGGCAGCTTTTTCCCATGAAAATTTTTTTAATTGCTCGATGCCGTTTTGAACGATTTTTGTTACAAGCATGCCGTCCTGCGCCAGTCTTTTTAGACCTACGCCGATCTCTTCGACTTTTAATGGATTAACCAGATATGCGGCGGTATCTGCCACTTCCAATAACGCGGGAATTTTTGAAGTAAGCGCAGGTTTATGATAAGAAAACGCCTCCAGCAAGGGCAAACCAAACCCTTCATACAGGGATGGAAATGCAAAAATACGGCAATGCTCAAATAAAAAAGACTTCTCTTTTTCTGTTATATAACCCGGAATAATCACATTTTGCTCCATTTTAAGGCGCAAAACCGTTTTCATTATTTCTTCAAATCCCATGCCGCGCTTGCCTGCCAGAATCAATTTCCACCCGGGAAATTCGGCTAAAAAACGGTGAAAAGCCGCAATTAAACGCTCCAGGTTTTTTTTGGCTTCCAGACGGCCAACATATAGAATAAAAAGATCATTTTCTAGGAGAAAAAACTGCTGCCGCAATTTTTTGTTTTCATCACTGGACCAGTGACGGAGCGCAGGAACATGCGGCGAGCCATGTGGAATTACAACAATTTTTTCAGGCATGCAGCTGTAAAATTTTATTAAATCATGTTTAGTGGCTTCACTCGGAACAATAAGTCTATAAGCCTTTTTAACGGCTTTTTTTGTTGTTTGATTCAGATGCCACGCTTCAAGCTTGCCATACGTTTTTTTCAAATGCAAAAAAGCGACATCGTGAATGGTAATGACCGATTTTTTTGGAGGAAAAAATGGCAATGTATGTGAAGGAACAAATAAAATATCGGCTTTCCTCCACAACATTTCCCACGAAAGCCCAAGAATGGTCCAAAAACGTTTTAATGAGATAACACGCCTACGGACATTAAACGGCAAATCAACTTCAAAATGAACATCATGGCGGCAATACAGGCGAATTTCCGCGTGATGCTCGCGTCCCAGCAGGGGAATCAGCTCGTTCAACAAATAATAGGAATACCACTCAACTCCAGTGGCTTCCTTATGCCCATAACGTGATGCGTCAATGCCGATAATCATGAAAATATTTTTAAAACTATCGCACAGTTCATCATTTCAATTTCTTCCTTATTGCAAGCGCAAATTGAAAAAAATAATTGTCCAGATTTTCCAGCGTTGTTCCATATTGTTTTTCTCCAAAAACGATGTCACATAAAATTTCACGAATTCTTGCTATTTCTTTATATCCAGTTTTCCAGCGCGAATCAGACAAAGTAAGATCTATCAGCTCCAATGCTCTATCAAAAGCTGTGTCAAAATGAATCTGATCACTCTTCTTTTGCCACGCAATCATGCGATGTATCTCGCTGCCTATATTAGCCATTTGTTCCATCAAAGACAGTTCAAACCATCGGCCTTCGGCTAAATCTTTGTGCCACATAAATTTATTCAATAAGTATATCTACAATTTTAACAATTTTTTCTCTTCTCGAAAGATCAATTATATCACGGGAACGATTATTTTGATTGGGCCGAATGTTAATTACAGAGTCAAAAACCGCCATAACGTTCATTGGCAGTTGCAATTAATTCAGCGCTGGAGATTTTCTTGTCAATCAATTGCATGATTAATCCATAAATATTAACAATTGCAAAGTATAGCTAAATCAAATATAAATACAATTTTTTAATATACCCGCGCCAATACCAACCCAAAAACGCATTTTACGCCAGCATTTTTTAACGCTTTTGCCGCGGCATTTAAAGTCGCGAGTGTTGTGGCAATATCGTCAACAAGTATAACAGTATGCGTGTTTGCGGCAATCTCGGCGGCCATTGTTTTGTTCACAATAAAGGCGTTTTCCATGTTTTTCAAACGCTCTTCACGGGCAAGTTCCATTTGCGGTTTGCGAAATGTTATTCTCTCAAGCGCGAAAATTACCCTGGCCGTCATTCCTTCTTTTTTTGCCATTTCCGAAAGCGCTGCAGTCAATTTTTCAGCCTGATTGAAGCCCCGCCAACGCATTCTTTTTGGATGCAGAGCGACAGGACACAATATCAAATCTTTTTCTACATGGCACAGCATTGTCTGATAAAGCATTTTTCCAAGCGGCTCAGCCAAATCTTCAATAAAATCGTATTTCATCGTGTGGATGCATTTTTGCAAAAGTGATTTTTCCTCAAATCGCGCAGCTGCAATAACACCATCCAGATAAAAATCCGGCCGCAGACATTTTTTACACAACATACCACTGCCATTTTCAGCATAACAAAGGGGACAAACCTGGTTTTTTTGTAGGGGAATATTTTGAAGACACGGCTCACACAAAAAAACTCCCTCCTTGTTGCATCCCAGACAAAAAGCGGGAAAAATGCATTCAAGAAGCCATGCCCAACACTTTTGAAAAGATAATTTCTTCACTCTTTTGAATCATAAAAACAATTTTCTAAAATGACTTTAACGTTTTTCTCTAACAAAAAATTAAATTATTTCTTAATTTAGATTTTTTTTGGTGGAGTTAGGAGGGCTCGAACCTCCGACCTCAACAATGTCAATGTTGCGCATTTGTTTTATAAGCTCAACTTCGTTCAGAACCCCGCTAAGCGGGGATTCTTCACTTGTTTCGCGTTCGCGCCGTGCGCTCGCGTTAGAGCACAAC
>CAZZPB010000146.1:0-7091 GCA_964655905.1 uncultured Candidatus Peribacteria bacterium | reverse complement strand
TCGCAATCCGACGCCGTAGGGAACGAAGATATTCGTTCCGGTGAAGAATCGGGAATGAAACAACCTGCGCCCGCATATGAAGCAAAGGAACCTTTTCCAGAACTTTTTCCCACCCAGAAAGCCGTAGGGAACGAAGATCTTCGTTCCGGTGAAAATTTTCGTTCCGGTGAAGACATTCGTTCCGGCGATGACCTTCGTTCTCCCGAAGCGCAAGATGCCGCGCCTTCCGAAATTATTGAACAGGAAGAATTAGAACAACCTGTAGAGAACGAAGATTTTCGTTCCACGCATATTTCTAATGAGGAGGCGCAGGATGCCAATCAGGAAGCCGTTGAAACGCAGGAAAAATCGGCTGGCAGTATAACAGGGACAGGCGCCGGAGGTGGTTTTTCAGCGGGTTTTTTGGGAAAATTTGGCGCTGGCGTTGCCTTTGCAGCGGCTCATTTGCGCTTTAAATATGTGGCTCTTACCGCAATTTTAGTGTTCATCGGATTTTTATTTGCATCGGGCACCGCTATCAACACTTTTCAGTCAATGTATAATCAAATAACGGCTTTTTTTCAACAAAAAACTACGTCGGTCCCGCCAAGCGGGACCGAAACGCATGTTAATGAAAAATTTGTCGGTTCCGGATCAATCAATACTGGCTACATATTCGCTAAAAATCGTGGTGCGTTGAACGATACTGTCGCTCCATTCATAAAAAATGCATATTATTTTGGAAGACTTGCCGAGCCCGTGGCGAAGGGCGAAACAGGTATTACTGCCGCCTATCATTATGGACAGTATAAAGACGCCCTTGCCAAAAGCACTATTTTTATTGACTATATTCATAATCTCCGTGAGCTCAAAAGTCTGTATGATACGGACGTGTATGGCATGTTAAATCAAACTGCAAATCGTGACACTAAACTTGCCGACTATCTTGGTAAACTCAAAAGTATTCGTACCAACAGCGCTAGAATTATCAAAGAACTTGGCTTGCAGATTGATGATTTGAAGATTTCTTTTAATAGTCTGAATCCTGATAGAAAAAATCTTGAACAGGACTTTTTTACATCCATAGAAGGTTTTGCCGGTGAAAAAGCGAGTTTTCTTCTGCAAAGTTTTGTAGACGTCGCCCAGAAGCAAACCGCCTTAAAAGCCCGTCTTTCGGCTTTAAAACAGGTGCTGGATTTCTATGAAAAAGCTGTAAAAAAGCTGGATGTGCGTATTGAAGCGATAACAAAAAACTATGAGGCGCTTTTACGCGGTATTCGCGTAGTGGAGATTCCAGGAGCCAATCTGGATATTATTATCAGGCCGAAACAGTAAAAAATTTGCCATTTTTCATGAAAAGTGGTAAATTTATCGCTCTTTTGGATACGTGTTTTTTTCAGTGTTGTATGTTGACGATCGAGGATATCATAGTGAAAATCAAGGAATATAGGCCGGATTTCCGTCAGGAGCACCTTCGGCAGGCCTATGATTTTGCCAAAAATGCGTATGGGGGAATGTACCGTCTATCCGGGGATACCTATTTGGACCACGCCCTTGCCGTGACCAATATTTTGATCCAATTGAAGCCTTATGAAGACACGATTATAGCTGCTTTGCTTCATGATCTGTATAAAACGCCAAATTACGATGCCTCCAAGGTTGAGCGGCTTTTTGGCGAGAATGTAGCTCTGTTTGTTGAAGGAATGGGGAAAATTCAAAATCTTCGATTGCACGACGCTCATTCGGATCCTGAGGTTTTGCGGAAAATGGTGCTGTCGTTGGCAAAATATTTGCGTGTCATTTTGATACGGTTGGCGGACGTTCAGCATAACATGGAAACGCTTGATTTTATCCAGGCGAGTAAACGAAAAGATATTGCCAAGGAAACTCTGGATATTTATGTTCCCATCGCATCCAGACTCGGTATTTATACGATGAAAACACGGCTTGAGGACCTGGCTTTTTGTTATCTTTATCCTGAACAGTTTGAAAATCTAAAATTTGAACTGGAAGAATATGTCAGAAAACAGGAAAGAATTCTGGATAATGTGGAAGTTAGTTTAAAAAGCTTTTTAAATTCGAAAAAAATCGAGGCAAGGATCGAAAGCCGCATAAAAAGCCTGTATAGCATTTATCGCAAGCTCAAAAGAAAAAGCCGGACAACGCTGCGCGATATCCACGATATTTTCGCGTTCCGCCTTATTTTGCCTAACCGTTTTAGCGCTGCAGGAGAGGAAATTGCCGAGCATCTATATACTCTTTTGGGTCTTCTTCATAGTCGCTGGACCCCACTTTTAAACCGTTTTAAAGACTATATTGCAGTGCCAAAGCCGAATGGTTACCGCAGTCTGCACACGACCATTGTTGATTTTATACCAAAGCCGCTGAATCAACCGATTGAGTTGCAAATCCGCTCAGAAAAAATGCATAAGGAAGCCGAGTTCGGCGTTGCCTCACATTGGCTTTATGAAGATATGAAAAAATCATCGTCTTTCGTGAAAGTTGATGATTTGCGCCAAAATCATAACAACAACGACGAGCAGACTGAGTTGATTTCCGGGCTTTCCATAAAAGATAATATGAAAAAATATCAGAACTGGTTTGCCGGACTGGCCGAAGTTAAAGGAGATATTTCCGGTCCCAAAGACGTAAGTGTCCCTTTAAAACTGAATCTTTTTGAAGATCGCATTTTTGTTTTTACTCCAAAAGGAGATGTGAAAGATTTGCCAAAGGGCTCTACTCCAATAGATTTAGCATATGCCATTCATACGGATATTGGACATTGCTGCCATGGCGCAAGGGTAAATAATGCCATTGTTCCTTTGGATTACCGTTTAAAAAGCGGAGAAGTCGTTGAAATTCTGACACAAAATAAAAAAAATCCAAAACTGCATTGGCTTTCTTTTGTAAAAACCGCCCAGGCGAAAAACAAAATCAAAAGCCATTTTAAGGGCTTGGATAAAGAATTAAGCTTTCGTGAAGGGAAAGAAGCGGTAAATAAAATTCTTAAAAATATGGGATTGCCTTTGCTGGATGATAATTTTTCCATTTTAAAACAATACGGCGACCAAAAATTATCTTTGAAAGAACGTTATGCTTTGCTCGAAGAGATCGGGAGCGGCTCGATCAGTGTCAATACTGTCATGAAAAAAATCCTCGGTCCTGTTGAATTTTTCAAGAAAATTGCACAAAATATGGCGCCCCAGCGGGAAGTTTCAAAAGTACGGCTGGGGAAAGCTGCCGCTCTTTCCAGGGTCAGCCAGGTTGTGATTGGCGGCGCTAGCGATGTGGCCTATAAATTTTCTCTTTGCTGTAATCCCGCGCCGGGAGATCCTATTATTGCTTATGTTTCACGTGGAAATGCCGTGCGCGTTCATCTTCAACGCTGTCGTCTTTTGAAAAATGTTGATCAGACGCGGACGTTGCCAGCGGTGTGGGGCGCGCTGCCTGCCGGCAAAAAAGCCTATTCTGCCACCATCCATTTGAAGGCGCGCGACCGCGTGGGTCTTATTCGTGACATTGCTGATGTCGTTGCCAGTTTTAACGTCAACATCGTTGATTTTTCCGCGGGCTTTAAAAAACAGGACAACGGCATTATTGAGCGCCAGATGGTTGTTGAAGTTTTAGATCAGGAGCAATTAAAAAAGCTCATTGAAAGGCTAAAACGGGTGTGCAACGTTACGGAGGTCGAGGAGGAGGCGGGGAAATGAATTAACAATAATTTTAAGGTGCTGTGGCGATGAAATGATCTTTTTATTTGGAGATCAAATCGTCATAGAAGGGTGATATTGACAAAATATTTTTACATGCTATCATTAAAACTCAAATTTATAATAATTTAACAGAATTATTTTATGAATAAACTAATCAGTACTGCTCTCATGGTAGGCGCTCTGACGGCTTGCACTGCTTCTAAACGGGAAGCTTTGACTCAACCAACAATGATGCCAACTGATCCACATGTTGACCCTTTAATGTATGAGTTAATGAAAGCAGATTCAATTGGCCAAAATATTAGTGAAAAATGTAATGCTGTTATTAATGATCCAGCAGCAACAGTTGTTGATGTTAGTTCTAGCGGCACCGAAGGTGAGGCAGTGCTTGCAATAGTGATAAAAGATGGGATAAGGCAAAGATGCGCTGTTTCAACAGGCTGGTTTGCACGTGATCTGCATGAGCGTCAAAAAGGGGTTAATTTTTCTACAGAAAGGATGGCGGATTTAGGTGAAAAGATTTACACATCTGAATTTACATATTCCAGTTCGGAGATGGCAGCGGTAAGAACAGTAAAAGTTAATGGTGCAAACGTCCGTGATGAAATTATTTATTTTGTGACTCTTGGAAAAGACGCCGATGGGGATTATTGCTCTATGTCGTACCCTGAAGAAACGGGGGTCTTCAGGGATCAAGATACATTAATGAGGTGTGATACTCTACGGCAGGATAATGAAAAACATTATTTGGATGGTATACGTGCGGGAATGGCCCACGTTGAAAAAAAAGCACGTTTAGATAAATTAAAAAAGTCAGAAGCGGCTTCAACAATAAAAACAAAAACAAGTACCAAACCCTAAACAACCGTCATTTTTTCGTGGATTTTTTCTCCGATGATTTCGCGGTTGATGAAGTGCTGTAAAAAAGTGTGCGTAATGAGTTGAAGCTGCTGTTTTTGGCTTGTTGAAACGCGGATTTTGATGTTTCCGGCGCTGTTTTTTTCTAAAAGATAACAAACCAGTTTGATCACTTCAAAAGATATACGTTTACAGGGCGACAGGAGCCAGTCGCGACCGGTCCGTAAATCATCTGTTCGCGCAAAACCAGCTCCTACACAGTTGCCACAGCTCAAATGTCCATTTGGATCAAGCCAGATCGCAGAAAGAGCATTCCAGCGCCGATGGCAGAAAACGCACGCGGTCATGTTGGGCAGCGTCCCGTTTAGTTTTAAAAGGTGCAATTTGAAGCGTTCAAGCGCCAGAAATGTCCCGCGGGAATGATTGAGACTTTGAAATGTCGCATGGATAAGGTCAAATAATGCCTGGCTGTGCGCATGTTCGTATGTGCTTTTTTGGAAGATTTCCAAAATCAGCATGGCGCAACTAAGCGCTTCCACGCTTTTGTAAATATTTTTGAAATTCTGTTCGACCAGACATTGGGTTACAGTAAAGCGTGTCGCGCTTTTGTAGAGCTGCATCTGGCAAAGATTCATTGGCTCAAGGTGTCCGCTCCAATGGCTTGCAATTTTGCGCGCGCCTTTGGCAATGGCATAAATTTTCCCCAAAGATGGGCAATAAAGAGTTATACTGACGTCATTTTCGCCAATCGGCTTTTTATTGAGAATGATGGCCTGTGTGTTTATGGAACGCTGCATGATAAGAAATGTTTTGAATTTAAAATGTTGGTCATTTGATATTGTTTGGAATTTGATGCTTGGTTATTAATTGAACGTAATGTGTCATCCCCGCGAAGGCGGGGATTGATCATTATAAGGAATGTACCTTATTTTTTGCGTACTGCTGTACTGCGGCGAAACTGCTAATAACCCCAAGAACAGTGGTGATTGCCAATTCCACCCAAAAAACTTTGCCAATTTCCAGCGCGTGATAATAGTTCCACAAAGTGCTGTTTTCAATCTGGACGCTTTTGCTCAAAAGAAGAAGAAAAAGAAAGCTTATTATTACCGCAAAAAAACTGTAAAGCGCTCCTTCAAAAATAAAAGGAAGACGTATAAAAAGGGGATTTGCTCCTACCAAACGCATAATATTAATTTCATGCCGGCGCATATAAATGGTCAATTGGACCGCGTTCATAATCACTAAAGCGCCGCCGAGCACGAAAACCAGTACCAGCCAGAAAATAATTTGCCTGACAAAACGGCTCATGTTGGCCATATTTTTAGCGACACTGGAAAGAATCGCATTTTCACCCGGGCCGCTGTCGGCGACGTAATTCTTCAGTAATGTTTTATATTCTCCTTTTTCAAGAAAAGCTTCAATTTTCCCATAATCTTCAGGTTTTTGAAGTGTAACGCTGATGCTTGGAGGAAGCGGATTTTTTAGATTGAATTTTCTCAAAAATTCCGCGGTTTTTGAATGGGTTTTTGCTACGATTTCCAGCGCTTCTTCTTTGGAAGTGTAGGTTGCCGTCCGGATTTCTTCCATGTCTTTCAGGGCTTTTACAAGACTCTGGGCATCATAAAAACTGACATCATCCTGAAGATAAATAACGATGTCAACTCGTTCGCTCAAAGCTTTTAAAGTCTGGTTTCCAATAAAATGTACAACTAAAATCACATTAAAAATAAAAAGAATAACCGCGATCACAACGATTGTGGCCGTGGAAAGGACTTTATTTCTCCAGAAATTCGTAATCCCCAGGCCTACGCTTCTGGCGCATGACCGGAAAACATTGCCCCCGGGCTGAACAATTTCATTACCATGCATATTTAGACGGGTGAAATTTCCATTTCAGGCTCGGTGGAGGCAGGTTTGAAATCTGTCTCTTTTTGGGACGGATCATGATCTATCCCTACCACTTTTTTTATCAATGATGATTTGTACATTTGTGCGCAATATGGCTGTAGGCGGACTATGGTGGCGTCAAGTTTCAGATCAATAAGCGTTTTTTCCAGCCGCTGGGTAAAAATAAACTGGTCATACCCGAGCGCGATTACATCCGGACGAAATTTTTTCAAAACCTTATGTTTATCCCCTTTGTAACCCAAAATAACCTTATCGGCAATTCCGCTGTTTTTCACAATTTTCAAGCGTTGGCGTTCATTATGTACGGGCATTTTCCCTTTGATTTTTTTGACCGTTTCGTCGCGCGCGATAATAACAATAAGATAGTCCCCAAGCGCGCGGGCCTGTTTCAAATAATTTTCATGACCGGCGTGGAAAAGGTCAAACGTTCCAAAAGACATGACTTTTTTAGAGGTAATATGCGACATTAGACCCCGCTATGGCGGTGGTTAAGAAATTACAGCGACCGAAGGGAGCAACCACTAGACGAGCCCGCATGGCTTGTTAAGAAATTACAGCGACCGAAGGGAGCAACCACTGGACGAGCCCGCATGGCTTGTTAAGAAATTACAGCGACCGAAGGGAGCAACCACA
>CAZZPB010000145.1:0-2566 GCA_964655905.1 uncultured Candidatus Peribacteria bacterium | reverse complement strand
AAAAAGAAAAAGAAGAAGAGCCTGATTTTTTTGACAAAACATGGAAGAGAATTTCTGATGCAACAAATGATATCGAAAGTGTTAAAGATCTGAAGGAAATGTTTAATTTTTATGAAAAACTTAAAAAACTTTATGACACATTATTGTCATATGCTGATAAAACAGCTTACTGGGTGCCTTTTATTATCGTGGCCTGGTTAATGTCTAAACTCTGCAGAAAAATGCACCGTTTTTATAAGGGCCCCGTTGATTCCGTTGTCAGAATAAATATAGAGCGGCTTAAAGCCATGTTGGATTTTCAGGCTACAACTATTGAAGATTTAAGAGCTCAATTAGAAAAACTATCTCCGGCGGCTCTTCAAGCAGCAACCACCGAAGCAAAAGCTATAGGGCTTGTTGCTGAAGAAACTATCAAAGTAATGAAATAAAAATGGTGAGATAGCACATCCAATAAGCTACTTGCCAGTCTCAAAAATCAGCGTTTTACAAAGGTAAATCGCAAATACTAACCAATTATTTTCATCTCCAATATTCTATCAACACGGAAAACCCTTGTGTCTTTACGCAAATCGCACCACGCTTCAACTCCCAAAAAAGACTTGCCCTCATAATCAAGCTCTCCAACATACTTGGGTTTGATTTTTCTTCTGGATTTGACATCTTTTGTCTTTAAATAAACAATTTCCAGCGCCAACCGCCGTTTCACTGCATCCTCAATAACATTAATTTTTTGGTCAAGGGGAAGAGCTTTTTCAGAAATAGCATACTGAAAACCTGTTAAAAATTTCTGGACGCGCCAATCGAGACGAATATCAGAAGGCTTGATGGGTTTTTGCAGAGTGATGCCTTCAAATGTGCGGCAACGACTCAGGGCCACATATGTTTGTCCTGAGGCAAAACTGCCGCGTCCCAAATCAATTTGCACCCGATCAAAAGTCTTGCCCTGGCTTTTATGAATGGTGATTGCCCAGGCCAGGCGAACCGGAATTTGAGTAAATGCACCAACTGTTTCCTGCTCAAGGCTGCGAGAATCCGCGTCAAAATAATATTTGTAAAGATCCCAGGTATATGGTGATATTTCAACAGTCCCGCCATCACTGATTTTTACCTTGATCATTTCCTCTCCGAGCTCTACAACCTGACCTATGGTGCCATTAACCCATCTGCCTGATGAGTCGTTATTTACAAACATTATTTGTGCGCCGACTTTTAGAATAAGTTCCTGTTCGGTTGGGAACTGTTTCACTTCAAAAGACCCCCTGGTAAGGCCGCGAAAAGAGCGCGACTTTGATTGCAATTGGCTCAAACGGACCTGGTTAATTTCATTAGCGCGATCATTTGTGCTTGTAAGCTGAATCGCGTCCTTGTCTTTTTCTGCCTTAAGACGATGATTTATTGTTTGAATATGATTTGCATCAACGGTGTTTGTGCGAATCGCGTTCAGCAAGTGTATAAAAGCCTCATCTTTTTGGCGATAAATTTTTTCCAGTTCGACAAATTTCATGGAAAAAATTTTATTTTGAAAAACTTCAGAATGAAAAAACCATGGACTTTCATATACTCTTTCAAAATGAGGTTTTTCCTGGGTTGTAAGCACCGGCGGCAACTGATAAAGATCGCCTATAAATATCATTTGAACTCCGCCAAAAGGCTTTGGAATTCCTTTTGCTGTCCGTAAAAACACATCCATACAATCCATAAGGTCTGCGCGCACCATTGAAACTTCATCGATCACGATTGTCCTAAGATTTTTATACAAGTCATTTTTGCGTTGCTGTCTTCCTTTCTTCATTGCCTCCCCAAGTGTTATGCTGGGAAAGAATTTAAAAAAGGAATGGATGGTTTCACCTTTTATGTTTATGGCGGCAACGCCGGTTGGAGCCAAAACAGCAATGGGTTTTTCAGTTTGATCAATAAAAAGTGAAAGCAATGTTGATTTGCCTGTGCCAGCTTTTCCCGTTATAAAAACGTGCGAAGTGGTTTCATTCATCAATTTTAGGGCATGTTTGAATTGATCATTTATATCAATATTTTTCTGAACAGTAGTCATACCATATGTAAACTAAATTTTGCGATTTTTATGAGTTATTTTTCAAAAATTCCCTATTTTCTGGTGGGATAACATCAAGTAGTTACTTTTTATTCCACTTTAAGGTTTATTTCAAGAAAAATTGGTATTTAATCAATAGCCATAGACTATTTAAAAGGGCAGGAAAAGTCTATCTTGAAGAAGAAACCTCTACTTAAAGCCAAAATTTGAATTTACTCACCCTTCAGCTCACTATATCTTGAAATCCAAAAAAATGAAGACGAGCGCATGGTAAGGATCATACGCAAATGGCTTTGAATAAATAATATGTGGCATAAATTTCAAAATCCGAATAACAAATTTCAAACAAAGGTCAAATGTTTTAATTTTTAATATCAAACAGGAATTTTCAGTCCCAATCTTGAATTGACATTTGAACCTTTGAACTTTGATATTGAATTGACATTTGTTATTCGGATTTCGGATTTGATCATAGTTTTTCCTGAAATTTTATTCAAAGAAAAAAACGTATGATCC
>CAZZPB010000144.1:0-3354 GCA_964655905.1 uncultured Candidatus Peribacteria bacterium | reverse complement strand
TAATCAGGGGGAAGAAGCCTTTTACCATCGTCATGCCTCCGCCGAATGCCACGGGCACGCTCCACCTTGGCCATGCAACGATGCTTGCCATTGAAGATATTATGGTTCGCTGGCAGCGGATGAAGGGGGTTCCAACGCTATGGCTTCCCGGAACGGACCATGCAGGAATAGCCACACAAAACAAGGTGGAAAAAATACTTGCTGAAGAGGGTCTTACCAGGCAAAACGTTGGGCGCGAAAAATTTCTGGAGCGTGTCCATGATTTCGTGAAGGAGTCACGCTCAACCATACGCACGCAAATACGAAAAATGGGTTCAAGCTGCGATTGGACACGGGAACGCTATACTTTGGATCAAGGTCTTTCAATGGCCGTTTCTGAAGTGTTTGCGCGCATGTACAATGACGGCCTGATTTATCGCGGTCAGCGGATTGTGAACTGGTGCACACGCTGCAATTCAACTTTGGCTGACGATGAAGTGATTTTCAGGGAAGAAAAAACAAAATTTTATTATCTGCAATATGGGCCGGTAATTATTGGGACAGCGCGTCCTGAAACAAAATTTTTGGATAAGGTAATAGCAGTTCATCCGAACGATAAGCGCTATAAAAAATATATCGGAAAAAAACTCAAAGTTGCATGGATAGATTCTGAAGTTGAAGCAATATTTATCGCTGATAAAAGCGTTGATCCTGAATTTGGCTCCGGCGCAATGACTTTGACTCCAGCCCATGATTTTCTGGATTTTGACATTGCCAAAAAGCACGACCTGGACATTGTCCAGATTATTGGTCCCGATGGCAATTTTACATCGGCCGTAGGGGCGAAATTTGTCGGTAAAAATGCCAGAAAGTCCCGCGAAGATATCATCAAAATTCTTGAAGAAAAAGATCTTCTTGACCATGTGGACGAAAATTATATTCACAATCTGTCTGTCTGTTACCGCTGTGATACGCCAATTGAACCGCTTGTTTCTGAGCAGTGGTTTATTGATGTTAATAAACCGGTGATTGAAGAAGGGGCATCAGGTGATCGCAGGGGAAAAGGCAAAAAATTGAAATCGCTCAAACAAAAAGCTTCTGAAGTTGTTAGAAATGGACAAATTGAAATTATTCCACAACGCTTCCATAAAATTTATTTTCACTGGCTGGACAACCTTCGCGATTGGTGTATTTCCCGCCAGATCTGGTTTGGCCATCAAATTCCGGTCTGGTACTGCGTTGGTGATGAAAAATGCCTGCTGGACTGCAAAAAGCCTATTGTTCAGGTGGAGCCGCCTTTAAAATGTCCCCATTGCGGTTCAAAAAAGCTGCAACGGGATCCGGATACGCTCGACACATGGTTTTCTTCAGGATTATGGACATTTTCCACTCTTGGCTGGCCGCAAAAAACGCATGATTTGGCATATTTTCATCCGACGTCAGTGTTGGAAACCGGCCATGATATCCTCTTTTTCTGGGTTGCCCGCATGATTTTGATGACAACATACGCCGTTCATGAGATTCCTTTCAAAAAAGTGTATCTCCATGGCATGGTACGTGACCGCAAGGGAGTCAAAATGAGCAAATCCGCGGGGAATGGGATTGATCCATTGGATATGATCGCAAAATACGGTACTGACAGCGTTCGTTTGAGTCTTGTGATTGGAACGGCGGCTGGCATGGATTTTAGTCTTTATGAAGAGAAAATCGCGGGTTACCGCAACTTCGTGAATAAAATATGGAACGGGGCCCGTTTTGCGCTGTTGAATGCTTCTACGGATGTTTTTCGTCAGCCGTTTTCGACAAAACATATCAAAACTTCGGCGGATAAATGGATTCTTTCCAGGCTGCAAAATTTGATCAGGGAAGTTACGGAAGATCTTGAAAATGACCATTTTTCTGAAGCCGGGACAAAAATTTACACTTTTTATTGGAGTTTTTTCTGTGATTGGTACATTGAATTATCAAAGGAGACGAATCGCGATTCGTCTCAACGCGATGCGGGGACGCGGCTGCACGTGCTTATTTTTGTGCTCAAAACTCTGCTAAAGTTGCTTCATCCTTTTGTGCCTTTTGTTACGGAAGCTTTATGGAGTCATTTGGGGCAAAAAGCGCTTTTAATAGGCGAAAAATGGCCGGAGTACAACAAAAAATTGATTTTTCCAAAAGAAGAAAAAAATCTCCAGATTATCATGAATGTGATCAGCGCCGTCCGAAGCATTCGCGCTGAAAAAAATATTGATCCTGCCCACAAAATTCACGCTGTTTTTTATGGCGGCAAGTTCTTTGATCTTCTTGAAGCCAAAAAAGAGTCGATCATGCGCATGGCTAAACTTGAAACACTGGAAATAAAAAAAACAGGCCGCAAAATTACAGGAGCCCTGTGGAAATATGTTGACGGGGTCCACATATATTTGCCCTTAAAAGATCTTTTTGATTTAGCAGGAGAGCAAAAACGTCTTAAACAAAAACTGGATGAAACAGATAAAAAAATCCAGATTCTTAAATCAAGGCTGGAAAATGAGCATTTTTTGGAAAAAGCGCCCGCAGCAATCATTTTAAAAGAAAAAGAACTTTTCAAAAATCTTGAAAAAGAACTTCAAACACTGGAGGAAAAAATAAGTGAACTGGAACAGGCATAACAATTTCACAATCCGCAAACATTTGCCAATAAATTGAAAATATTATAGAATAATATGATGAATTCTTACATTTTTTATGTTATCTCAATTATCCCTTAGGGAAGCCATTGCGCAGGTCAAACTACTCATCAATGGGGAAAAACTGCAGGAAGCGTACCGCGCGTGCCTTGAAATTTTGCACTATGATCCGGAAAATATTCATGTGATTCATTTAAAAAATAAAATTGAAAAGCGCGTTAAAAAAATCAATATAAAATCAATAAAAGCAGATCTGGCAAAACTGAAACCCCTTTGGCGCGAAAAAAAATACGAGGAACTTTTTCTCAATCTTAAAAAACTTGAAACTTTTATTTCGGACTATCCTCGTCTGAAACGAATCATGATAAAAGTAAAAAAACGTTATGATAGGCAGGTTGATCATCAAAATGAATGTTTTTATAACGATGAAACTCGTCGCATACACGAACTTATAGTTCAAAAAAAATTTCAGGAAGCCATTTTAGCCAATGAAAAACTCCAAACTTTAAAAATGCACGGCGAGGCATTAAAAAAACTGCTTATCTATACGCGCAAAAAATGGATTGACTCCGAGCTTGAACAAAATACCGTTTTTTTACAGAGCGAAAAGTATGAAGACATATTGTTATTTCTCCAAAAATTGCTAAAAATCGATATGGAGAACGCCACGTTGCGTCGGCTTATTGAAAAGAAAAAAGCTGAATATCAGCGTTAC
>CAZZPB010000143.1:0-10175 GCA_964655905.1 uncultured Candidatus Peribacteria bacterium | reverse complement strand
CTATGGCGGCTTGAGTGGCAGTATCAGCACCCTCATCAACCGCGTCAGGTGTCACAGCATCTGGAGGTCTAAATCTGGCAGCGACTTGAGGCCTGGCACCAGGTTCTACACTTTGAACTTTATATACAAGACGATTTTTGTTTGTACATGTGGAATAGATTTGATTGCAGACAAGTGTACGATTTGCCATAGGGATAAAAATAAAATAATGAAATTAATATGTGGAGAGGGATGTTAGCATGATATTTACAACTTGTCAAACTAATTTTTAAATAAATCTCTTATTGCATCATCTGTAGGTTCTTGTAGGTACCAAAAACACTTTGAACCTGGAACTACTTCCTCACCATCAGTTAAAACACGATTACCCACTTTTACTCCTTTTTTTACAGGTTCGATAAATGCGCTTTCTCCTTGTATATACCTATTTAGACGAATTCTCTTTGTAACTCTTGGTAAATATTCTACCGTTGGGATTTGCTCACCTTCTACTTTATAAACTAGACATCCCTTTAGTGTTGGTAGGCTCTTAATTTTTAAAATTGACACCACACCTGCCGCACATAAAAGAGCCACAACACCAAAAACAACCTGTATTCCTTTTTTAATGGCATTAAGTTCATCGTTTAGCTTTTTTTTATATTTATTAATTTTATCTACTTTACCTTGCCATGCTGTTTTAGCCCTAGTGTCTGCGGCTTTTGCAGCTTCTTTTGCGGCATTTCTCAGATCATTCGTTGCAGCTTCAGCCTTTTTGTCCAGTTCTGATACTGCGCCTTCAAGAACTTGTCCAAATGCCTCTTCTCCATCAGCAAGAATTACTTCAACTCCATTTGATCCAAGAGTTGTTTTAACTTTATTAGCGTGCGCAATATCCGCCATTTCCGGAACAAGAATTTTTACCGGCACGTGTTTTGATGGAAGAGGAGTTTGTGGGCCTTTTTTATCATCAATGCCGTCTGTCCATATAATCGCAATTCCAGATTTAGCCCCTTCTGTAGCTTTTCCTTTTTGATTTAAATCAATTCGGGTTTCCTCAACTATTTGCTCAATTGAGACGTGAACCCAGGTTTCCATGTGTGCTCTTGGCCCTTCTGTTTTTACATTATTTATTGCAGTTAATAAATCGCTCTTATCTTTAAACTTAAAGGATTTTCCTTGTGCGGCTTCTGCAAACGTATAGATTTTGACAACGTCATTTTCTTTTAATCTATTTGTTTGCTCAAAAAAAGTTGCTGTTTGATCTCTTACACCAGGTAATTGTTTTATGATGGCACTTCTTGTCCTATCGAAGGCAACAACAATTTGAATTGGATCACGATTGATATCTGGTACTGGCGTTGGTTTAGGTTCTGGCGGAATAACTGGTAATGGATATATTCCATTAACAATTTTACCAGCAATGTCAGTGCATCCAGCGACCTCACTTACAAATACAGTTCCTGCAGCAATACCACTGACCAATAGTCCTGTCTTCAACCTGCGATACAAACCTTTCCTACTTCCACCACTTCCTTCTGTGGTTGACATAAAATAAAAGATTAAACAAAATTCGGGACAGTAATAATAGGCTATTTTTTCCATTTGTCAAGTGTCAGTTGCTGAATTTCACTGTTTTATAAAACACACCGGCATTTTTAAATTACCATGAGCCAAAAAAACCCATTGACAGAGAAAAATTGTGCAGTTCATGAAAGCCCCCTATTTTGTAACCACCGGCCCCAGGCTCACGACGGTATTCACTAAAGCAAAGGCTCCCAGAGCCAATAAAAGCCCTATAGTCGCTCCAATAAATATTTTTTTCGCTTTGCCGGTCTTATCTTCTTTTCCAAGCGCTGTTACATACAAATAACCGCCGTAAATATACATAATTGCCGATATTGTAGCCACAAACCCTGAAACAAAGTTCGTCAGGCTCACAATAAGTTTTCTGGCATTATCAAGGTTGGGAAGAGCGGCTCCCTGTTTGGGGAAAACAATGTCTTTGACGGTAAATTCAGCTATACCAATAACTATCAGGCCAATGGCGGCATACATGATGTTTTTCTGCGCTTTTTTCTGTGTTTCTTCATTGCCGGCGCTGGTCGCGTAACGAAAGCCTGAAATAACAATCATTAAAACCGCCAGCGCGGCCGCCAAATACTCCACGACGTTATAAACGCTCCTTACTAGTTCCGTGCCTGCTTTCGCGGCTTCCTGAAGGGAAGTTTTGCTTGAATATACTTCCCCCTGTTCCCCAAAAAAAACTTTCCTCACGATCTGATCAGCCAAAATAATTACAATTAAGCCAAAAATGGCATATTTAAGGTGTTCTTTTTGTTTCGTCGCGACATCTTCAATCTGCCTGGCTCCCATAATGAGCCGACCCCCTGAATAAATAATGAAAAAAATAGCTATTGAACCCATAACATATTTCAAAAAATCCACCGCAAATAAAATGGCGCTGGTAATATTGGAAGCCCCCTGCTGATAGGAAGCGTTCGCATGCCCTCTGGTTTCATAACTTGGAAGATCGGTTTTTTCGCCGATAGATTTAACGAATGAAGAAGAATCCTGAGCGAAAACCGGCGACTGAATAGTCAAAATAAGGCTCGCCATAAACAAAAACAGGCACAGTGGCGCTAAAAAGTTTTTGAAAATGAAAAGTATGTATTTGATCATTGAAAATTTATTGAAAATTATTTCGTCGTTGGCTGCGTTATCTGCGGCCCGCCGCCCTCAAATTGTCCTCCAACAAAAGTGCTGACTATGGCAAAAGCGCCGTACATAATGAGAATACCCACGATGGTAGCAACAATAACACGCTTGGCTTTTGCCTGTTTATCCTCATGTCCCGCGGCAGTTATGTACATGACCGCTCCAATCACCAACATAAGAATGGCAACAGGACTGACAATACTTACGATAAAATTGGTTATTCCGACAAGTTCACTGACAGCTCTCGCAGGATCAATACCGGGCGTTAACCCGCCAACAGTCGGGTACCTGCTCACATCAACCTTGTAAAAAACATTATTGATGGCCGTATCGGCAATAATAATCAGGAAAAGGCCGAGAATACTGTACATTAAGTTCTTTTTATCAAGCGCCATTTTGTCCTCCTGGCTCCCCAGCGCGATCATGCGTATGCCGTTACGCACAATAAATAATACAGCTACGCTTCCTATAAAATATTTAATAAACGTAATAATAAACTGCGTGCGTTGATTGAAGAGGACCGCGGAGCGCAGAATGGCATTTGGATCATTCAAAAAGCCTCCGGGAGTACACGGCTGCCCGGGAATTTTGACGTCGCAGCTGACGGAAAAAATCCTGACCATCTCTCCGGACAGTCCAACTATAGCCAGGCCTGCAATCGCCCACATGATATTATGGCGCTGTTTAGAAAGTTCATCCTCTTTCCCCTGGGCAATTATCATGCGCAATCCAGCGTAAACAATCATGGCAATCGCAACGGCGCCAATGATATAGCGGACATTTAAAATCGCCTTTTCTACAAGCAAATAAAATTGTTTTTGAGGAGATGTTCCGGGTGCCGCAGCAGTTACTGTTGGCACACTGTATTGGCTTATTGGAGGCAGCGGCAGCGCTGTTTTTTGTTCAGGCGCGGCATTCGCAAGATGAAATGGCAAAACCAAAGTGGCAAGCATTAATGACATTAGCCCGGTGACGCCTAAAAATTGCCTTAACGTTTTCATTGTTTAATGGAAAACAAATCTTTTTATTATATCAAAAAATTTGACTAAGCGCGAATAGTTCCTTTATACTTTCTTCCGAAGTCTTGGGGGGCTTTTTAAGTGAGCATATTTTTATCTTGTTTATGTCTGTACTGAATTATTTTCAGGAAAGTTATGAGGAGTTAAAAAAAGTGACCTGGCCAACTAGAAATCAGGCCATGCGTCTTACCTTCATTGTTCTTGGTTTTTGTTTTTCCGCGGCTCTTCTGATGGGAGTGCTGGATTTTGGGTTTAATTATGGTTACCGCTCCCTTGTTCTTTACGCGGAAAAAATTGTTCCAAGAAAAGTTGAAGCGCCTCCCGTTAAAGTTGATAATGTACAAACATCAGTAGAAAAACCAACAGATACACAGGAAGCGGCAAAAACACCTTCACCAAAGCCCGAATCCACAAAGAAACCGTCTGAAACCAGGAAATAATTTTTATTTTTTCTTATGCCAAAACAAGCGCCGGGCACCGGCCGACACTGGTATGTTGTCCACACATATTCAGGTTATGAAGATGCCGTTCGCGAATCGCTTTTGCAGCGCGTGGAATCTTTGGGAATGCAGGATATGATTTTTGACGTGGTCGTTCCAAAAGAAACCCAGATCGTCATTAAAAAAGGTGAGCCAAAAACAGAGAAAAAACGCATTTTCCCGGGGTATGTTCTGGTAGACATGATTGTGACTGATGATTCATGGTATGTCGTCCGCAACACACCGAATGTTACCGGTTTTGTTGGCTCCGGAACGACGCCCGTGCCCGTTTCACCGGAGGAATTTCAAATTGTGAAAAAACACATGGGAGAGTCTGAACCAAGGTTCAAAATTGACTTCGCGATGGGCGATAATGTGGTTATTCTGGATGGACCTTTTATCAATTATGATGGCCTGGTCAACAAAATCGATGAAGAAAAAGGCAAAATCAAAGTTCTGATCACCCTTTTTGGAAGGGAAACGCCTGTGGAATTGGACTTTACGCAGGTCAAGAAAAAATGAAAGCCGCAGAGTGCGAAGCCGCATCAAATAAAATACAAAATGAGAAAGTCGTCTTTATTTATTCTCTTTCTTACAGGTATAACGGTCGTTATTGTGGCGGAGGTTTTGGTGTACCAATATCTGGAAACGCCTTATTCTTTTGATTTTAAAGCATCCATGTTTAATTTCAAAAATGTTGCCCCGCCAAAGCGGGGCGGTAATTTCTTAACCTCGCCGATGGCGGGGTCTACAGAAGAATCGAATATAGCCAGCCCGGTCACAAATCAACAAAAAAGCAATGCAGTTTCTCCTTTGACCATGACTCTGCTTCAGCAGGCCGGTTTTACGGATTTCAGCCTGAAAACAGTCGGTTTTGACGGGCTTCTTTTTGATCAAATTGACGTAAAAGACGCCATTGCGCTGCCTGTAATCCATCAAAATATTGTGGATGCGAAAGGTAAAAATATGGCATCTGTATATAGTTTTTTAGCCAAAAGCAAAGAACTGGCAAAAGAAGTATATGAAGTTTTAAAGAAAAAATTCGCCGACCAAAATATTGGCATTTTCAACGAAACGCATGATTTTGGAGAGGCTTCTTTTTATTTGAACGCATTTCGTTTTCCTGAAATTGTATTTTTAGTTGTCAAGAAAAACGAAAATGTGTATGCTCTGACTTACGGAAAAAGCCAGCATGGTTTTATAAAAAAATTGTTGCTGTTGTTACCTTAAATAATTTCTTAACAAGCCCTGCGGGCTCGTCTTATGGCAAAAAGATTATTGACAATGGTAAAACTTCAGATTCCTTCTGGAAAAGCCAATCCAGCGCCGCTTTGTTCTGGTGGCAACCTACGGTTTCCCCCAGGTACCCCTTGACAAGTCTCGGGGCCCCCTTCCCCTTCGTGAGCCAAAGGTTGGGAACCCACGAGACCCAACCTTTGGCTCAATTCCGACTTCCAAAACTATTTACAGTAAATTTTAAATATCCCAGGCACTTTAAATAAAGTCTTATGGCAAAAAGATTATTGACAATGGTAAAACTTCAGATTCCTTCTGGAAAAGCCAATCCAGCGCCGCCCATTGGGCCGGCGCTTGGTCAGCATGGTGTCAACATTCCTGATTTTTGTGGTAAATTTAATGCCGCCACAAAAAATATGGGGGATACGATTATTCCGGTGGAAATCTCCATTTTTGAGGACAAAAGTTTTACTTTTATCACTAAAACCCCGCCGGCATCCATCCTGATTCTAAAAGCACTGAATCTTGAAAAAGGCTCCGCTGAGCCAAATAAAGTGAAGGTCGGCACACTGACAAAAGCGCAGCTAAAAGAGATCGCGGAGAAAAAAATGCCTGATTTAAACGCGCACGATGTCGAAGCTGCCATGAGAATTATTGCCGGCACCGCACGCAATATGGGAGTCAATGTTGAAGGACAATAGCGCTGTACCAAATTTTATAATCCGTAATTCGTAACTCGTAATTTATATGCCAAAACGTGGAAAAAAATATCGCGCGGCAACGGAACTGCTTCAACAAAAAACAGCTTATGATCTTGATGAAGCCGTTGAACTTCTGAAAAAAACAGCCGTTACCAAATTTGATTCAAGCTGCGAAATCCATCTTCGCCTTGGAGTTGACCCGACACATGCAGACCAAATGGTGCGTTCCACCGTCGCCTTGCCGCATGGTACGGGCAAAACTGTTCGTGTAATTGCTTTTGTGCCGGAAAACAGGGTAAAAGAGGCGCTTGAGAGCGGAGCTATCAAAGCCGGATTGGAAGAACTCATTGATGAGGTTCAGAAGGGATTTCTTGGTTTTGATGTTGCAATAGCTGATCCTGGTGTCATGAAAAATCTCGGGAAAGTTGCTAAAATTCTTGGCACAAAAGGCCTTATGCCAAACCCAAAAGCAGGTACAGTAACAACAGAAATCGGTAAAACAATCGGTGAAATCAAAAAAGGTAAAGTCGAGTTCAGAACTGATAAACAGGGCCAGATTCACCAGATTTTTGGCAAAGCTTCTTTTGAAGCGCCAGCGTTGAAAGAAAATTTGGTGGCTTTTATGAGAGCAATTGTCGAAACCAAGCCTACTTCCCTTAAAGGGAACTATATTCGCAATATGAGTGTGGCAACGGCGATGGGGCCCGGGATCAAGTTGGATCTTCAAAAGGTAATGAGCTCGTTGCGCGAATAAACGAACACGCTCAACCTTAAGGCCTTAGCGCATATTTTAGACCTTTCTTTCTCTTTCCGCTTGAATTGGCCATTTTTTATATTTCGTTCCACCCATTCTGCATACTATTGGAACCGCCCAATCTCTAAACCTTTATCGTACCTTCATTTAGTGATCACCGCATCCACTCTACATCAAAAAGATTACGGTTTTTTAAACGCAAAATGAATTTTTTCTAAAGCCATCAATGCTTTATGATTGCGTAATTATTGACAGTATTTTTCAAGCCGGAATAGTTGAATTTTCGCCTGCCGTTGATAAAATATAATAATTCTATAATTAAAAAATCCATGCAACTCACTGATGAAAAATTATATGAACTATGTAAAAAATACGGATTTCAAGCAAAACTATGGAGACAAAAATTTATCGGACTTTTACCCGAAGTAAATCGTAGGCGTTTGTTTGCAACAAAAGGGTTTTCTTCAATCTTTGAATTTGCATTCAAGTTATGCGGTCTTTCCTCGGAACAAGTGCGTCTAGCTCTAAATCTGGAAAAAAGGTTTGAAAATAAACCAACATTGAAAAATTTACTGATAAATGGTGAAACCAGTATCAACAAGCTTGCGCGGGTAGTCTCCATCGCAACACCTGAAAACGAACAAGAACTAGCGGAGAAAATAAAACTTTTACCAAAAAGCGCCCTGGATACTTTGGTTCGGGATGAAAAAAGAATTGCGTCTGGCAAATCTGGTTTTAAAAATAGAAATGGCTCACAGGAATCATTTTTTGGAGACGGAAGTCTGCCCGGGCAGACTTTAAAGTTTAAAATTGCAGATGATATCACAGATGAACTCAATGAATTACATTTAAAAGGGATCGACGTAAACGCACTTTTACGCGAAATGTTAAAACGGAGAAAAGCAGAAATTGCAAAGGTGAAAGAGGAGATCACGGAAACGATCGAAACAACCGAATCTCGCTATATTTCAGTCCAGATAAGGAAAATTCTAAAGGATGAATATGGCGAAAAATGTTCAATTCCCACATGCCAAAAACTCTCCAAAAATATTCATCATACCCAAAGGTTTAGTTTAAGCCAAAATCACAATCCAAAATTTTTAGCGCCACTATGTTATGATCATCATATTATTGCCCACAGTGTTGATATTAAATATCACCAGGCCCGATCGGGCCACTCCCCAGCCCGCCCCTTAGCGGGGTCACCCTGGCGTGGGCAACCATAGACGAGCCCCCCGAAGGGCTTGTTAAGAAATTAAACGCCCCGCGACCTCGCGGGGGAGCCCGAAGGGTATAATTTATACTGTAGATCGGCATATGAGAAAATTTTTTTTGATTGGACTATGTTTTATTGTCATTAGTGGAACTATTTATATATATTTTCGCCATACGGAAAAATTTCCTGTTTTTGTGAATTCGCCTGCCCCGCTTGGTGCACGCATTTCAGGAATTGTTGTTCCGCATCATGATCTGGTAAAGAAACAACGGCAGGCGCTTTTTGAGAAGATGAAACAGCGTTTTTCCGGTATAAATCAGCCAAAAACTGTAATTCTTCTATCGCCGAATCATTTCAATGCCGGTAGCGCGCCAATTCAAGTTAACAAACAAACCTGGGACACGTTTGACGGTGCGATTTTGCCACAGACAGATGTGATTGACACGCTCATTGCATCCAAAGTGGCAAAGAGTGAGCCAAAAAGCTTTGGGCATGAACATGGGATCAAGCTTATTCTTGGCGACATTAAGCGTACATTTCCGGATGCCCGGATTGTTCCCATAATTCTTAAAATGGGCGCGAAAGATGCAGACATTACGCGCCTTCATGATGCGCTTTTCCGCACATGTTCAGCATGCCTTATGGTTGCTTCCGTTGACTTTTCGCACTATCAACCGGCGGCGCTCGCGGATTTTCACGATACACTGACGCTGCGGGCTCTTCAAAATCGGGATAGCGCTACACTCCTTGCTAAAGCCGAGGTTGACTCCCCTCCCGCTCTTGCCCTATTGACCCGCTGGGCGCAAAGCCATAAAACAGAGCATTTTTCTTTATTTGACCATACAAATAGCGGTGTTCTTGCTAAAGATTTTGACGGTGAAACAACTACACACATCTTTGGCTGGTATGAAGAAGGCATTCCAGTTATTCCTGAAGATAGTGTTACATTTTTGATGGGCGGAGACATGATGTTTGGCCGTTTTGTCGCATACAAATATTTAAAAGATGGATTGGAAAAAATTTTTTCACAGTTTGGCGACAGAGTTTTTTGGGGAACGGACGCGGCAATTGCCAATCTGGAAGGTCCTATAAGCGATAAACCTGTACCTGGTGAGGCGAAACCTGACAACCTTGTCTTTAATTTCCCTCCGCAAACAATTCGCGCGTTGCGCTTTTTGCGTATCAACGGGGTAAGCCTTGCAAATAATCATACCTATAATCAGGGCTCAAAAGGCCTTGCTATAACAAGAAAACTTTTGGAGAAAGCGGGCATTGCGAATATTGGGGATCCAAACGATGTGCAGGAGGCAACTGTTGGATCTATACAGGGCGAAGGAATGACACTTCACATCATTGCAATTAACGCGCTTCCACGAAAAGTGCCGGATATCACATCAATTATTAAAAAATTAAAAAAAGCCCCACAGACAAGCCCGGAGGGCTTGTTAAGAAATCAACGCGACCGAAGGGAGCAACCACAGACAAGCCCGGAGGGCTTGTCTAAAGTATTGATATTTCCACATTGGGGCACAGAATACGCCAAACGCCATTCAAAGAGTCAAGAACAGCTGGCGCACGCATGGATTGACGCAGGAGCGGACGCCGTTGTCGGAGCGCATCCACACGTCATTCAGGACATGGAATCCTACAAGAACCGGCCGATAGTATATTCAATGGGAAATTTTGTTTTTGACCAGTTTTTTTCGGAGAAAACGCAGGAGGGAATTTTTGTTGCCGGCCGCTTTACGCATGCTGGCTTGGAACTTTTCGCGCTGCCTCATCGTTCTATTAAAATGAAACCGGAACTGATGAGGGGTGAGAAAAAGAAACAGCTTCTGGAAGGGCTATATGCTGATGTGAAAAAGCACCTTCGTACAAAAACGTATGGTAAAAGCCTTTTTTTCCCCTATAATGAGGGCACATAATCTCTATTTTCTTAACAAGGCCTTCGGGCTCGTCTTATGAATCAACATACATCGAAATATATTCTTATCGCAGTTGCCGCGGGTTTAGTTGGAGCGCTGCTTGGCACGGGCGGCGTCGCGTATTTTGCTCAAAAACAGCAACAAATAT
>CAZZPB010000142.1:0-3667 GCA_964655905.1 uncultured Candidatus Peribacteria bacterium | reverse complement strand
CGCTCCGCTCCGTTATTTGTAAGCTTCGGCGGTGGCAAAGCCACACGCCTGCGCACTCGCTCCGCTCGGACAACTTGATTTGGTAAGCTCACTCCGCTCCTTTATTTGTAAGCTTCGGCGGTGGCAAAGCCACACGCCTGCGCGCTCACTCCGCTCCTTTATTTGTAAGCTTCGGCGGTGGCAAAGCCACACGCCTGCGCACTCGCTCCGCTCGGACAACTTGATTTGGTAACCTTATTTGGTAAGCTCACTTCGTCTCACAACTGGCAGAGCCAGATTGTTCACCTTGTTCGCACTCGCTCCGCTTCTTTATTTGTAAGCTTCGGCGGTGGCAAAGCCACACGCCTGCGCACTCGCTCCGCTCCTTTATTTGTAAGCTTCGGCGGTGGCAAAGCCACACGCCTGCGCACTCGCTCCGCTCGGACAACTTGATTTGGTAAGCTCACTTCGCTTCTTTATTTGTAAGCTTCGGCGGTGGCAAAGCCACACGCCTGCGCGCTCACTTCGTTCGCACATACTATTATACCTTGATTCTCTGCAACGAATGAAATATTGCCTACTTTTTATGCTCAAATTTTAGCGCGGCGGAATTAATGCAGTAGCGCAGGCCGGTTGGCTTGGGGCCATCATCAAAGACATGTCCCAAATGCGCGCCGCAATTATTACAGAGCGCTTCAGTACGCTTCATTGATAAACTGTTGTCTTCTTCCAATTTAACATTATCTTTATTCACCGGATCCCAAAAACTTGGCCAGCCGGAGCCGGAATCGAATTTTGTACCGGATGAAAAAAGATCCTGTCCGCATGCCGCGCAGCCGTACTTCCCATTTTCATGGTGATTATAATACTCACCGGTAAAAGCCGGTTCAGTGCCTTTTAAACGGCATACGCGATATTGTTCGGGCGTCAATTTTGCCTTCCAATATTCGTTATTGTTCTGGGAAAAAAGCATAGATTTGAGGATCATACGATTTTTTCTTTGAATAAAATTTTAGGACAAAACTATGATCAAAGTCATTTGTGTATGATCCTATGATTCAGCATAGTAGCCAATCCGCATAATGGCAAAATATTTGACAAAAATTAATTAATTTGTGTAGGATGGGGTCTTTTTAGAATTAAGAAATAATTTAGAAAGATTTCATAATCCATTGGTTAATATGCGCATATTATGAATATCATTATTTTTCTTCAGGAGGCGGATTTTCTGAAAACTTGCGTTAGCGCAATCGAATCCCAGGGTCACCAGTTGAAAGTGGTAAACACGCCCGGGACAGCGCTGAAGCATGTTTTAGACGAGCCTTATGATCTTATGATTATTGAAGTCAAAGACCACTTAAAAGATTACAATTTTTGCAGAAGCGTTAAGATTCATCAAAGCAATATAAAAATACTGGCCGTTTTTTTCCCGCCTTCGGCGAATGGGCATGGCGGTCATAATTTCCCCGGTCAAAGCCCTCGCGGAGGCGGGGAAAAAGAACAAATTTTGTCTATTGTTGATGATTATCTTGTCTGGCCGGTGAATCAGGATGATTTATTATCAAAGATAAAAATTTTGAGTAAAAATTATTATATCGATAAAGGGGAACCTATGGTTTTGGGCGACCTGGTTATCTATCCGGAAGCCCTGGAAGCTGCCCGTAATGGCAAGCCCATTCCTCTCCGAAAAAAGGAATATCAACTCCTCGAATTTTTGGCGCGCAACAAAAATAAAGTTGTCAATCGCCATGCCATTCTTGAATATATCTGGAATTACAATACCGAGGCTATGACAAACACACTGGATGTTCACATCTCCAACCTGAGGAGAAAAATTGATCGGGGATATGCGACCAAAATGCTGCGGACAATATACGGATCGGGATATAAATTATGCGACCGTTAAGGAACTTCTGAAAATTGTATTTTGAGATGTGCCCGGTTTTCCCACAAATTAAAGATTTTTTAAGTATTCGACGGCGGCGTTTAATTGCGGATCTTTATGCGTTTCTGCGTCTTTTTCAGTCAAGGGAACGACAATGTCGGGGGCAATGCCAACTTTGTTGATATTTTTTTCATTTGGCGTAAACCAGTGCGCGATGGTTAATCGCAGGCTTGAGCCATCGGAAAATTTATTTACTTCCTGGACGCTGCCTTTCCCGAATGTTTGTTCGCCCATCAGGATGCCGCGTTTATGGTCCTGAATAGCCCCGGCGACAATTTCTGAAGCGGATGCCGAACCTTTGTTGACCAGAACAACCAGCGGAACATCTCCCAAACGTGGATTTCCGCTTGTATAAAGCATTTCATTATCTTGAGGCTTGCGTTTTTTGATTGAAACAGCGTGGGTTTTATCCTTCAAAAATTCAGATAAAATATCAAGAGAACCATCAAGATATCCTCCCCCATTGTAGCGCAAATCCAGAATGACGCCCTTCGGTTCTTTAAGGGCGATTTTTTGCACAATATTATTAAATTCTGTTTTTGTGTTTTCGCTGAATTGATTAATGGCGATGTAAAAAATGCCATTTTTTTATCTTCAAAAGAAACGCTCTCAATATTAATTTCCTGGCGGGTGATGGCCACATCAAAAGATTTTTCTTTCCCTTTCCGCACAATAGTCAGTGTTACATTTGTGCCTTTTGGCCCGCGAATTTTCGAAATGGCTTCAAACAGACTCATTTCACTTGTAAAACTTCCATTGATTTTATAGACAATATCTCCCGGCAGCAGACCGGCCTTTTCTGCGGGAGAATTCTTTAAAGCAGAAATAATAACCAGAAGACGATCTTTCACTGTCAGTTCCGCCCCGATCCCTTCAAGTGTTCCATTCAGACTGTCATCAAAACTTTTGGTCTCATCAGGCGTCATAAAAACGGTATATGGATCGCTTAGTGAATTAACAAGACCCTTGATTGAGCCATAAACCATATTTTGCTTATCAAAAACGTCTTCATCAACATAACTGGAAAAAAGATCATTCCAGATTTTCCAATAAAGAGAAAGGTCGGCAGGGTTTTGTTTTACTGGAGAAAGAAGTGAAGAAAAGACACCGACAGGGCTGGCGGTTTCAAGTTGAAGCTGGTTCGCCGGCGCTTTTTGTAAAAGATAATAAGTCGCGCTTTCCCATCCAAAAAAGAAGACTATTAAAAAAACAAGAATGTAAGTAGCTGGCCGTGAAAAACTTTTCATAAGGGGAAATCCGGATAAAAAACATAATGCATGATAACAAAGTTTATTATAAACACAATATTGCTCTCAGAATTAGACAGTCAAGCCTTTTTTGTGATAGAAAAATGGTATGATTCAAAAAATCTTAAACAAAAAACGTTCAGGCGTTTCCCTGTTGATCGCGCTGGGCTTAATTACCATTCTTTTGCTTGCTTCCATTGGAGTCACGACAACGGTTGTTTCTTCCATCCGTGAATCAAAAAATGTTGTTGCAGCTACGGAGGCATACTACGCGGCGCAAAGCGGCCTGGAACTCGGATTATTGGAGAATATCAACAAGGGCGCCGGGTTCACGTCAAAACCAACTGATAAAACTGGATTTAAAGATACAAAATCCAGCGTTTATTACACATATGACATAAAAGGGCAGGTATCGGATACCAAAATAGACAAGTATTATGTTATTCCAAGCCGTGGAACCGGCACTGTCGGCAAAAACTGCGACCCGTTGAAATTG
>CAZZPB010000141.1:0-14971 GCA_964655905.1 uncultured Candidatus Peribacteria bacterium | reverse complement strand
GATCAACGCCGAGCCGCATAGGTCTTTTGGTTGATCTTCCGATTAAAGCCATTGAACAGGTCGTTTATTTTGCCGCGTACATTGTGACCTCCATGGATGAAAAAGCAAAGATTGAAGGGGAAAAACAGCTTACCGTTGAATATAAAAATTATCGCAAAAAACTCCAGGAAGATTTTGGCAAGAAAATGGAAGATATAAAAGAAAAACCCCAGCAGTCCCCAAAAAACCCGGCAGTAAAAGGAAAAGAGAGTGTGGAACAATTTGAAAAAACGTATGCTCAAAAAATAGAAGAATTGGATGAGCAGCACCGCATAGCTAAAGCTGAACTTGAAGGCCTAAAAATAGGAAAAATTTATTCTGAACTGGAATACCGCGATATGTCCATGAAATTCGGGCATGTATTTAAAGCAGGCATTGGAGCGGAAGCCATTCGCAATATTATCCAGAATCTTGATCTGGAAAAACTTATTTTGCAATTGGAAAAAGATCTTGTGAAGGCGTCCGGGCAAAAACAGAAGAAAATTATCAAGCGCATCAAACTGGCGGGATCATTGAAAAAAGCGGGTATTAAAGCGGAATGGATGATTTTAACAACGCTGCCCGTTATTCCTCCTGATTTGCGCCCCATGGTGCAACTTGACGGCGGCCGTTTTGCGGCTTCAGATCTGAATGATCTTTACCGGCGTGTGATCAACCGCAACAACCGTCTTAAAAGGCTCATGGCAATTGGCGCGCCCGAAGTAATTTGCAGAAATGAAAAACGCATGCTTCAGGAAGCCGTGGACACTCTTTTGAATAACAGCGCCCGCCAGGGAAAAACTGTTTTTAATTCGGGTGATAAGCGCAAACTGCGTTCTCTGTCGGATATGCTTAAAGGGAAACAGGGACGTTTTCGTCAAAATCTGCTTGGGAAGCGCGTGGATTATTCGGGCCGTTCCGTAATTGTCGTAGGGCCCAGGTTAAAATTAAATCAATGTGGATTGCCAAAGTCCATGGCGCTTGAGCTTTTTAAACCTTTCGTGATTGGAAGATTGATTCGGGATGGCCACGCCCACAATATCAAAAGCGCGGAAAAACTTATGCAGGGAATGCGCAAGGAAGTATGGGATATTTTGGAAGAAGTCACCTCGAACCATTATGTTTTATTGAATCGCGCTCCAACGCTTCATCGTCTTGGTATTCAGGCTTTTCAACCGATTTTAGTTGAAGGAAAAGCCATTCAGATTCATCCACTGGTGTGCGCGGCTTTCAACGCTGATTTTGATGGAGATCAGATGGCAGTTCACGTGCCGCTTTCACGCCAGGCCCAGCAGGAAGCGCGGGAATTAATTGTTTCAACGCAAAATTTACTTAAACCGTCCGCCGGCGAGCCGATTATTGCGCCTGCGCAGGACATGGTCCTGGGCTGCTATTATGTAACCAAAGTTACTTCGGGCAAAAAAGGGGAAGGCATGGCTTTCAGTGATATTTATGAAGGCATGCTTGCTTACCAGCTTGGACACCTTCATTTACAGGCGCCGATACGCGGCCGCGTTGAAGGCGTATTGCTGGAAACAACGCTTGGAAGAATGATTTTTAACAGTGTTTTACCAAAAGAACTCGGTTATATCAACCAGACAATCGGCAAAAAGCAGCTTGGTGAAATCATTGCCAATGCATTTAATCTTTGCGGGATCGAAAGAACCGCCATTCTTGCCGATGATTTGAAGCGAATCGGCTTCATGTTTGCGACAAAGTCCGGCATTTCCATTTCCGCGTCCGACATGATAATTCCAAAAGAAAAAGTAAAAATTGTTGATGACGCGTCCGAAGCGGTCAACAAAATTACCAAACTTTTTGAACAGGGCCTTGTTACGGATGAGGAGCGCTACGTTCACTCCATTAGAATTTGGAAAAAAGCAAAAGATGACGTCACGCTTCACATGGTGAAAAGTATTCCGGAAGAAAATGATCTTCACTACATGATTAATTCCGGAGCACGCGGAAATTGGGGGCAAATTACGCAGCTTTGCGGCATTAAAGGCCTTGTCGCCAATCCCGCCGGACGAACTATTGAACTTCCGATTAAATCAAATTTGAAAGAAGGATTTACAATTCTTGAATATTTCATTGCCACTCATGGAGGAAGAAAAGGAAAATCCGATACGGCTCTAAAAACTGCTGAAGCGGGGTACTTAACCCGCCGTCTTGTTGACGCAGTTCAGGATATTATCATCCGGGAATACGACTGCGGTTCAAAAAACAATCATCTTGTGACACGCGCAGAAAGTGACATCATTGGTGAAAAATTTGAAAATCGCATATATGGCCGCGTTTTGGCGAAAGCAGTCATGCATCCAAAAACAGGAAAAGTTCTTGTTGAAAAAGACATGGAAATTGATACGGATATCATAAAAAAATTCAAGGAAGCCAAAGTTGAAGCCGTTGAAGTAAGTTCAGTAATGACATGCCTTACGGAAGGAGGAATTTGCGTAAAATGTTATGGAAAGGATCTTGGAAACAATCAAACCGTCGCCATTGGAACTCCAGTCGGTATTATTGCGGCTCAAAGCATTGGTGAGCCCGGAACCCAGCTAACGATGCGCACCTTTCACATGGGTGGAGTAGCGGAAGAAGGCGACATTACCCAGGGTTTAACCCGCGTTGAAGAACTTTTTGAAGCGCGCACGCCAAAATCACAGGCCATTTTGTCTGAAATAAGCGGAAAAGCGAAGGTAAATCAAAAAGGTAACATGACTGAAATAACAATCGTTTCAGAAAAACCAATTGAAAAAGAATATATTCTCGAGGCTGATTTTGAGCCTGTCGTCAAGGCAAAAGATAAAGTGAAAGAAAAAACGGTAATAGCGCGGTCAACCCTCAATAAGAATACTCTCAAGGTTGAGGAAAACGGCAAAGTGATCAGCGTAAGCAAAGAAAAAATTATCGTTGAAAGTGATGGCAACGTTGAAAAAGTGTACAAAGCAGCCTTTGGCAAGACATTGAAAATACGCAATGGCGCAGTTGTGAAAAAAGGCGACCTTTTGACAGCCGGCCACTGCAATCTGCGGGAACTGATGCGGTTGACAGATATCTATACGGTTCAAAAATATATCATGACTGAAGTTCAGAGCATTTACGCTTCCCAGGGCCAAACAATCAATGACAAGCATATTGAAATCATTGCACGGCAGATGCTTTCCAAGGTGAGAATTTTGGATGCAGGAGACAGTCATTTTTTACCGGGGGAAATGGCCGACATTATTCAATACGAAACAGTTAACCGCGAATTGGCAAGTAAAGGACTGAAGAAAATAAAAGTCGAACGTTTATTGCTTGGGCTGACCCGCATCGCTCTGCATACGGAAAGTTGGCTTTCCGCTGCATCTTTTCAGGAAACCATCCGCGTGCTGGTTGAAGCATCCACAACTAAAAAAATTGATGTACTTGAGGGACTAAAAGAAAATGTTATCATTGGAAAACTCATTCCGGCCGGGGCGACTTTCCGCAAACGCAACCCTGCAATTTTGCGCCAACTGGAAAAACAACGAAAGGCGGAAGGTAAAGAGCCGATAAAAACTGTTGCGGTTCCGTTGGTGGAGGCGCCATTGCGACATTTTAGCGAGGTTGTGATATAAAAAACAAGATGGTTTTTGTAGGGACAGAACAATGTTCTGTCCCTACAAAAACCTTGCAATTACACTAAAAATTCTATAGATTCTCACTGTTCAAAATTCTAACCAGCTACCGAGCGGCCGCGACCGTTCACTAAATATTACACATGCCAACCATTAATCAACTTATTCGAAGACCGCGGCACAAAAAGCTGAAAAAAACGCAAGCTCCCGCGCTCCAATCCATTTTCAACAGCCTAAAAAATAGAGCTCTGGATCTTTCTTGTCCGCAAAAACGGGGCGTATGCGTCAAAGTTGGCACCATGACACCAAAAAAGCCGAATTCAGCGCTGAGGAAATTCGCCAAAGTGCGTTTGACCAACGGAGTTGAAGTAAACGCCTACATCCCGGGAGAAGGACATAACCTGCAGGAACACTCTGTTATCATGATCCGCGGAGGCCGTGTAAAAGATTTACCCGGCGTGCGTTATCATATTATTCGCGGCAAACTGGACACCCAGGGTGTTGCTAATCGCAAGCAGGGAAGGTCCCGGTATGGAACAAAAAGACCAAAATAATACGTTTTGTGGTTTTGTAGGGAACGGTTTAAAACCGTTCCCTACAAAACCACAAAAACCGGCAATTATAAAATAACGCTAAACACATGGCACAAAAACGACCAATTTTTATTCCAGAAGGTTCCAATCCCCTTCAGGAAAAATTCATAAGTTATATTATGAAAGGGGGCAAAAAAAATACCGCCCGCAGAATTTTTTACGAGACTTTTAAAATTATCGTGGAAAAAGGTCAAAAAGAACCCCAAAAAACCTTTGAAAAGGCCATTGATACAGTTAAACCACCAATGGAAATCCGTCCAAAACGAATTGGTGGAGCCGTTTATCAAATTCCTGTGGAAGTCAAAGCTAATCGGCAGTTGATGCTTGCTTTTCGCTGGATTTTGGAATCGGCCCGTAAGAGAAAAGGCTCACCGATGGCAAAAAGACTTGCTGAAGAATTGATGATGGCGGCAAACAACGAGGGCAATGCCATCAAGAAAAAAGAAGATACTCTAAAAATGGCACAGGCAAACAAAGCATTCGCGCATTATTCCAAGTATTAATGTATTAATTTTGTGCAAAACCGTACGGGATGGAAATTGAGTTTAATAGCTGAAAAAACTTCAAGACTCAATCAGAAATGAAGCTCCCCGTGCCTACGCACGGGGTATCTCTTTTATTCAAGCTGCGCTTGTCGCCTTTCGGGCGAACGGCATTCATTCATTGGCTCATGCCAATGGTACTCTGGAGCTCGTTTCTACGGGGAGCTTCATGCGAGCGCACGGCGCGAGCAAGGCGAAGAAGAGGGCGCAAGCCAGTTCTGAGTCGAAGTTGAGCTTATAAAACAATTTAGCATCTTGTCCGAGCGGAGCGAGTACGAGCAAGGCGAAGAATCTGGCTTTGCCAGTTCTGAACGAAGTTGAGCTTATAAAACAATTTAGCATCTTGTCCGAGCGGAGCGAGTGCGAGCAAGGCGAAGAATCTGGCTTTGCCAGTTCTGAGCCGAAGCGAGCTCTATCAAATAGACTCCCAGTATCCGTAAGCATTTTTTCTGATAACCATTTTAATCTCAAGCATAGTTAAAATTGAGTTGAGTTTAGGTATTGCAAACTGAGTTTTGTAAGAAAGCTCATAAGTAGTGCAGGATTCCTGACTTATAATTTTAAAAACCGTTTTTTCATCAGCAGAAGCAAAAAAGGTAATTTTACGCATATCTTTTTTCTTCGCTCAATTCCAGATAAAATTTCCTACATTTGAGAAATTTCCTAATAGCGTTTGGAATTGTAATTTGGCCTTGCGGAGACAGGGTTACTAGTTGTGAGATCATAAATAAAAAAATAAATAAATAAAAAAATTATTTTAGGATGTTTAGAGTAAAGACCGGCAAGTAGAGAATTACACTTCGTTCGCCTAGAATCAAAACCGTAACGTCATATAACCATAGCCATTTAAAAAATATATAAATTTTTTATAAAATCGTTTGACCAATTCTTAAAATTCGCCCCGTCTTGACTTCAATGCAAAAAAAAATATAATACGGAAGCCCACATTGGGCTTTTTTAAAAAAATCAAATGGAAGACCTAAGTAAATTACGGAATTTTGGCATCATAGCGCATATTGACGCGGGGAAAACAACAACAACGGAACGCATTCTTTTTTACACCGGCCGCAATTACAAAATCGGCGAGGTGCATGAAGGCGCTGCCACAATGGACTGGATGGAACAGGAGCGTGAACGCGGTATTACAATTACTTCCGCGGCCACTACCTGTAAATGGAAAGAGTGCCGTTACAACATCATTGATACTCCGGGCCATGTGGATTTTACCGCTGAGGTGGAGCGTTCTTTGCGCGTGCTGGATGGCGGTGTTGTTGTTTTTGACGGTTCCCAGGGTGTTGAACCGCAGTCAGAGACTGTCTGGCGGCAGGCGGATAAATACAATGTTCCACGTCTTGCTTTTGTTAACAAGATGGACAAAATCGGCGCGGACTTTTTTATGAGTCTGGACTCTATTTTTGAACGTCTGAGCAAAGAAGCCGTGGCTGTTCAATTGCCAATCGGTTTTGAAAACAGTTTCAGCGGCGTCGTGGATTTGATTGAACAAAAAGCCTACACCTTTGAAGGCAAACATGGGGAAATAATTAAAGAAATACCGGTTCCTGAAGATATGAAAGAACAGATAAGCGAATATCGCCATCGCATAATGGAAAAAGTCGCTGAAAATAACGATGATCTTATTGATAAATATTTGAAAGGTGAGGAACTGACCGTTGAGGAAATAAAACGGGGCATGCGCGCAGCAGTCGTGAAAGACAAACTATATCCCGTATATTGCGGCAGCTCGTTGGCAAACAAGGGAGTGCAGCTGGTATTGGACGGGGTAAACGCTTTTTTACCGTCTCCACTGGATATTGGTGCGGTAAAAGGCATCAATCCGGATAACGATCAGCCAATAGAACGCAAGCCGAGCGATGATGAACCCTTTTCTGGACTTGTTTTTAAAATCGCGACCGACCCTTTTGTTGGAAAATTGGCTTTCTTCCGGGTCTATTCAGGAAAACTAAATTCAGGAAGCTATGTTTTAAATACAAAAACCGGCAACAAAGAACGCATCAGCCGCCTGCTCCAGATGCACGCAAATAACCGCGCGGAAATCAAGGAAGTTCACGCCGGCGATATTGCCGCGACTGTAGGCCTTAAAGGCACTTTCACCGGACACACTCTGTGTGATGAAGATCATCCAATTACGCTGGAATCTATCATTTTTCCGGAACCTGTCATTCAAGTTGCAATTGAGCCAAAAACCAAGCAGGATCAGGAAAAAATGGGTATGGCCATGCAAAAACTGGCTGAGGAAGATCCGACATTTCAGATTAAAACCAATGAAGAAACGGGCCAAACACTTATTTCCGGCATGGGTGAACTGCATCTGGAAATCATTATTGACCGCATGAAGCGCGAATTCAAGGTGGAAGCCAATGTTGGCAAACCGCAGGTGGCCTATCGTGAAACTATACTTGCGGAAGCGACGGCGGAGGAAAAATATGTCAAGCAGTCCGGCGGACGCGGACAATACGGCCATGTGCTCATCCGGCTTATTCCAAATGAACCGGGAAAAGGCTATGAATTTGTCAATAAAATTGTTGGCGGAAAAATTCCGCGTGAATTTATTCCAGCCGTGGATAAAGGCATAAAAGAGGCGACCACCCGCGGCATTCTGGCAGGCTATCCCGTTGTTGATGTTAAAATTGAATTATTTGATGGATCCTATCACGACGTGGATTCAAGCGAACTTGCGTTTAAAATTGCAGGTTCACTGGCTTTTCAAAAAGCCGCCAAAGCTGCGAAACCAGTTATCCTTGAACCGATTATGAAAGTGGAGGTAACAACTCCTGAAAGCTTTTTTGGCGATGTGATGGGCAATTTAAGTTCCAAGCGCGGTCAAATTTATGAAACTTTTAATCGCGGCATGGCAAAAATCATTCACGCAAAAGTGCCGCTGGCCGAAATGTTCGGCTACGCCACCGATCTGCGTTCCATGACGCAGGGCCGCGCCGCCTACAGCATGGAATTTGATCATTACGAAAAAACGCCGAATAACATCGCGGAAAAAATTATCGCGGAAAAAACGGCTAGATAGGCCCCATGTGTGGTCCCCGTCCCCGCGAAAGCGGACGACGAAGAAGGGTCTCCTCTGCAGAGGAGACCCTTCTTGTTTGACCGTACATAATGACGACAAATTATCGCAACATCAAAACTATTTTACAATATTCAATGAAGTAGCGCCTTCTTTTGTCAATTTATCATTAGCCTGGCTTACATTCATGAAGAATTTAGAAGCCTCAGCGCGGTTCAGATTACCAAGACCAAAGCTGGTACCATCACCCTGGCCGGCAACAACACCAATCTTTTGAAGAAGGTTGACACTTGACCCTTTTGGATTGTCACATTTGACATCCTCAAATTTAAGATCACATTTGCCAACATTCTTTTCAAGTTCGGCAAAAGCTTTGGGATCAGCGGCCTTAACTGCTTTAACGGCAAGTTCAGCCACATCCAAACGTCCCATCGGAGCCGCAAAATTGGTTTTTTCAGCCTCAGCTTTAGACAGAACACCCTTTTCAATCAGTCCGCCGACTAGACCCTTTGCCCATTCAGGCGCGTTTTTTGGAGCGCTATTTGGTCGTTCATCAACACCTGTTAAACGAGCGGCCATTACCATCGCTTCAGCTTTATTTAAGGTAGAATCAGCATCCAATGATGTTGTACCATCTTTTTCCTGACCCTTGATGAAACCTTTTGATTTAGCTCCAAGAGCAGTATCAGCGTACCAGGCATCAGGCTTAACGTCGCTGAAAGCCAATTTACCTTCCTTAACCTGATTTTCTATTTCTTTTTTGTCCTCAGCCTTATCGCGCACCTCTTTTACCCAAGTGTTAACGGCCTTGACAACTTCATCTTTCTTGGCTTCATCAACAACTGGTTTGCCGCTTGCGTCTGCTTTTACATCAAACTTCAGTTGATTTGCAAGAAGATCGGTTTTCTGTCTGATTTCTTCTACGGCTTTGGATGAAAGATTATGAATCGTAACAACTTCCAAAGCCTTATCAAGACCCGGAACAGCTGCCGCTACATCTTTTGGCAAAGAGGCAACAACATTTTGAACCGGCTCAACAACCTTGGCCTTATCCGCAATAATCGCATTTGCTTCCTTTTTTGGCAGATATGTGACTAGATTGGTTAATTTTTCACTTGCCTTCTCGCCAAGCTTTTCACCAACGTTACCAAGCGCAGCTTTAAGACTGGTTGCCAATGTCGCAGTTTGATCAGCAAATTGAGTCATCAGCTTGTCCGTCAAAATAGTCAGTTTAGCATTGTACAAATCAGCAACAGCTTTGACTCTTTCATCAAATTGTTTAAAAACTTTTTCCTGAAGAGTGGCAAGTTTTTCAGCAATGAGCTTTTCAATTGCCTTCTCATCAAGACCGCCTTTAACGGCATCCGCAACATTCTTTTTGTCATAACCAAGATTGCGCTTGATAAGATCATCTTCATTTACAAATTTTCTTTCAGATTTTTGACCGCCTTTTTCGCCAAAAGCCTGACGTTCCATTTCATGCAGTTTGAACATGGCCTTTGGACAAGCTTCAGGACTCTTATCGGCCAGAGCTTCCTTGATAATACTTAAAGCCCTATCAACCATTTCAGCCGAAACATCCTTTGATTCGCTTGATTTAAAGCGCCCAATCTCTTCCTGCATGTTCTTGATTTCTTCACATGCATTATCGGAAGATCCGAATCTATTGCCTGCCTGTTCCAATTCACCATATCTTTCCCAGAGACCGCGCATTGCGTCACCTGGTCCGCCAAAGCCTGGGCCTCCACCGCCAAATGGACCGCCGAAAGATTGTTCTTTATCCAAACCTAAAAATTTGGCCGGATCCTTAATGGCAGCCTCAATATCAGCTGTTAATTTTTCCAGATCAGCTTTTTTACTTTCAGCAACTTTCAGGGCAGATACCTTTGATTGTAAACGTTGAAGCTCTTTTGCAATCTGGCCCAATATTTCACATTGTACAGCCTGTGGCATAAGTCTGCCTAATGATGGGACAATAGCCTTTTCGGGATCAACATTTGGACCGCCGTGTAAAATTTCTTTCTTGGCCTGAACTTCAGCAACGTTCGCGGAAGTAACATTTTCCATCGCAGCCGCGATTTCTTCAGCCTGTTTCAAGGCGCTTTCCATGGTTGCAAACACCGGACAAGTAGCTCCACCTGAACGCTTTACAAAACGTTCATACTCTTGACGGTTACGCTGCAGATCTCTTTTTACACGATTAGCTTCTTCTTTAATAAATTTGACCTGATTTTCTTCCTGACCTTTAAATTGAGTCGCATAGCTATCCTTGAATTTACTTGAATCAAAATTTTCGTATGAAGAAGAATTCGTTTGTTTCCCACCAGCTTTACAGAAGAAGTCATTGGCATTGATTTCACAATAACTTCTGCCACTTGCATCTTTAGCGGAAAAAGTTGGAATTGATGGAGGAGTGTACTGATACTGTTGTGTACTGCCCGTTTGGCCGCCTACACCAAAACCCTGGCCTGGGAACTGACCACCAGTTGAACCCTGGCCTGGGAACTGACCACCAGTTGAACCTTGACCTGGGAATGTGTTACCAAAGCCCGATCCACCAAAACTGCTTTGTCCGCTAAATCCGCCCGAAAAACCAAATCCACCCTGGCTGCCAAATCCACCCTGGCCAAACTGGCTGTAACTTGGCATACATGGCTTATCTTGAGTCGGTTGAACTCCTGGCGCACATGGAGCTGGCGGGAGTTGGCCTGGTTGATAAGTTGAACCTGATTTTGCTTTATCGCCGGCATCACAATCAGCTCTATTTGCCATCCTATTCAAAGAATTACAATAAAAAGTGGCTGTGCTGGTTGATTGTTGAGTCGTTGGCTGTGTTCCCACAGGCTGTTGACCCGGTTGCGGTTGGGTTGTACTCGATGCATCAGACGACTTACATTGATTTGCGGCTGGTGTTTGACCAGGACCGCAAACCGGTGTCGCAGCTCCACATTCACTTGGTGAAACTGTTTTACCGCCCAAAGCGGGACAGGAAACCGTGCCCGTTGTTGTTCCTGGAGTTGTTCCCGGAGTTCCTGTTCCAGAAGGACTACACGGAGCGGCCTGAGTTGGTTGAACCCCTTGTGCGCATGGAGCTGGAGGTGTTCCTGTTCCACCTGTCGGATATGTTCCACCTGTCGGATATGTTCCACCTGTCGGATATGTTCCACCTGTCGGATATGTTCCACCTGTCGGATATGTTCCACCTGTCGGATATGTTCCACCTGTCGGAGCTGTTCCACTTGTTGGATATGTTCCACCTGTCGGAGCTGTTCCACTTGTTGGAGCAGTATACGTTCCACTTGTCGGAGCGGTATACGTTGTTCCACTTGTCGGAGCGGTATACGTTGTTCCACTTGTTGGAGCCGTATACGTTGTTCCACTTGTTGGAGCCGTATACGTTGTTCCACTTGTTGGAGCCGTATACGTTGTTCCACTTGTTGGAGCCGTCTGTGCCACCAGCACGGATGTGTAAAGGTATGAGCCCACCGAAGCGGACCCAACGAGGGCTGCAACCAATCCCAAAGCCACCAATAGATGGTTGGAGCCTAATCTTAATTTAGACATGTTTGTATTTGTGTTAAAAAATAAATATTTGTTTGATAGAGCTCACTTCGGCGAACCCCGCTAAGCGGGGTTCGCCTTGTTGTGCGCTCGCTTGAACCAGCTTTTTTCTCTTTTAGTAAGCTCGACCGCCGTGCACTATCAGGCCGCAAACCTTAAAGAAAATTTGCATGTTCATAGAATAATAAAACATTTCAAAGTATTTGTAAAGGTATTTTATGTAGTAAAGGTATTCTAGCGACCTTATAATTGTGGCCAATATGAAAAAATCCAAATTATTCCATATAGGTCTGCCCGTCCTAACTGCCATTTTCATAGCGAATATAAGCAGTTTTGCGTTGGCGCAAAGCGTTTTTTCTGACTTATCAACAACCCATCAAAATTACACCGCCATTGTTGAACTTCAAAAGCGCGGTGTTATTGGAGGTTATCCTGATGGAAGTTTTAAGCCGGATAAAACTGTAAATAGGGTTGAAGCGCTGAAAATGATTGTTCTGGCAAACAATAAATTAAAAACCAAACTGGAATCTGCCGCAAAAGATAAAAGTAAATTTCCGGATACGGAAGCCGGTTCCTGGTACATTCAATATTTGAATACAGCTTTTGATAATGGAATTGTTTCAGGTTATCTGGATGGAAAATTTCGGCCGGATAAAACCATCAATCTTGTGGAGAGCTTAAAGATGGTATTGAAAGGCTGGGAAGTTGATTTAAGCAGTGTCACTGTACTGGAAAATCCATATGTTGATGCGTTTAAAGACCAGTGGTACGCAAAATATGTTGAATACGCAAAAGCAAAGAATCTTATTGATAGAGACGTATCCAATAAAGTTTATCCTGATCAGGATGTAACGCGCGGCAAACTCGCGGAGATGATCTACAGACTTATGAGGTACAACGAAACGGGAATAATAAGCGCTCCAAAGATTATAACGGAAATTCCAAAAACTGTAACTACGGGAGGAGCAGGAGGAACGACTACCACCTTGCCAACTACGGGCACCAGCGGCACAGCAACGTCAACAGGAACATCAACAGCCACAGCAGGAGCAGGACCAATAGCAGGCGCGATGGAAGCCCGCGTTGACATTATTGGCTCAACAACAGCAATTTCTCCATATATTTATGGTGTGGACAAAGAGAGAGTTCTTCCCTTTTCCGGATACCACCCGAAAACAAAGCCGACTTTCGTCCGCGCCGGCGGCAATGACTGGACAGCATACAATTGGGAGAATAACGCAACAAATGACGGCATTGATGGAGGACCAAACGAGAATATTGGAGTCGACAAATGGTGGGAGGCGCCCTACGAAAGCAGCGACAAACCCGGCGAGGCAGCCGCAAAAATTATCACGGGCGCGCACAACCTTGGCGCTGCCGCTCTCATCACGATACCGATTAACGACCATGTCGCCGCGGATAAAAATGGCATTGTTAAAGAGAAAACCACGGAACCTGGTATCACCAGATGGGTCAAAAATAATCCGACGAAGCCAACGGCTCTTTCCCTGACTCCGAATCTCACAGACAAGGCCGTTTACCAGGACGAGTTCGTCAATTTTATTCAGCAAAAGTTCAAGGATGCTCTGGCGCAAGGCAAGAAGATTTTCTATTCTCTCGATAACGAACCGGCGTTGTGGTCTGAAACGCATGCGTTATTACATCCCGCAAAGACAACCTATGCCGAAATGGCAAACCGGACCAAAGAATTTGGCGCAATGATCAAACGAATAGCTCCAAATTCACTCGTGTTTGGCTCTGTTGCTTATGGATTTAATGAATTGATTACTTTACAGGATGCTCCGGATCGGGCTGGACGCGAATACATTGATTTCTACCTTGATTCAGCAAAAAATCTGGAAACGTCAGAAGGCAAACGAATCGTGGATGTCCTGGACATTCACTGGTATCCGGAGGTAAAAGTTGCAGGCGTACCGATTGTTGTGGCCACTGTCGGCGGTGAATACTTTCCTCAATCAGCCAATCCTTCGAAAGCCGAGATGGAAGCCCGGATGAACGCTCCCCGCTCCTTGTGGGATCCTGCCTATATTGAAAACAGCTGGATTGCAACGGACTATCTTGGCAAACCATACGCGATCCGGCTTATTCCCTGGCTGAAAGAAAGAATCGCTTCCCATTATCCTGGAACGAAAATTGCAATCACTGAATATAATTATGGCGATGGCTACCATGTATCACACGCAATGACCCAGGCGGATGTACTCGGAGTTTTTGGACGCGAAGGCGTTTTTGCCGCGAATCTTTTGCCCCTGTACGATTCGGTGCATAAGCCTCTTCCTAACAGCTATATCACCGGCGCCTTTGACATGTATTTGGACTACGACGGCAAAGGCAGCGCGGTTGGCGACCTTTCCATCATTGTCAATAATCCTGATGTTGCCAGACTTTCCCTCTATGCGATGAGAAGTTCAGGCAATGCCAATCTCGCCCATATTGTCGCCATCAATAAAACCGATACTGAAATTCCGCTTAATTTTAAATTGAACGGCGGTGATTATAAAACAGCCATTTCCTATCGTTTGAGCGAAGCCGGCGTAAGGCCAAAAATGGTCGGCACATCAGCTGTTGCCGACAACAATTTATCTGATCGCCTGCCTCCGCTGAGTGTCACAACATTTGAAATTCGCAAATGAAAAAAAATATCTCATCATATCTTATTTTACTATTTGGAGTAATTGCTTTTGTAATGATCACAAGTAGTTTTGCCCAAACAATAAAATCCTTTTCTGATTTGTCTTCAAGCCATCCAAACTATGCCGCTATTGTTGAATTGCAAAATCGCGGTGTTATTGGAGGTTATCCCGATGGGAGTTTTCGTCCTGATATAAGCATAAATCGCGCTGAAGCGCTGAAAATTATTTTACTTGGCGCGGGCTATGATGTTCCTCAAATCAGTTCAAATGGAGGTTTTATTGATGTGGAAGCCAATTCCTGGTACGCGAAATATATTGTTAAAGCTAAAGAACTCAATATCATTGAAGGTTATCCGGACCGCACATTCAAACCTTATCAGGATGTAAATCTTGTTGAAAATCTCAAAATTTTAATAAACGCGAATAAAATTGATCTGGGAAATATTATTGTTGTGGACAATCCATATAAAGATGCTTATAAAAATCAATGGTACTCCAAATATATTGGCTATGCCAAAGCAAAAAACCTTATTGATGCAGATATGGAAAACAAAATTTATCCAGACCGCTTTCTGACGCGGGGCAAAATTGCCGAAATTTTGTACCGTTTTATTAAAGTGACAGAAAAAACGGCCACGCCGGCAGGAAGCACAATAAAAACCGCAGCAACTCCATCACCTTCTTCAACCATTCCTGTAACGACTTCAAGTACTACTTCATCATCTTCCACATCATCCTCAACAACAACCACTGTAACAACGCCCACTACCACAACCACCACTCCAGCAAGCACAACAACAACATCATCATCACCCACGACCACTGCGGTCAGCGCACCTTCATCAACTACAACGCCCACTACAGTCAGCACGCCGCCCCCTACAACAACAACCTCGAGCGGTGGTGGCGGAACGCTACAGGCCACCTACTTCACGTCCTATGGCTATAACGATAACGATGACGGCTT
>CAZZPB010000140.1:0-15108 GCA_964655905.1 uncultured Candidatus Peribacteria bacterium | reverse complement strand
TCGGCCTGTGTAACGAATGGAACCACATGGCCAACAACTACAACAACCGGCGGGATGGCACCATTCACAACGCCAGTAGGGACGGTACTAACAGGACAGTATACCAGCGGATCAGCTGAAACCATAAGCTGCCCTGCTTCCGGCACAAGTATCGCGTGGTCAGCCTGTGCGGTCACGGGAACGACCTGTGCTGCAACTACAACTGGAGGCGCTACGGGCGCTGCAAAAGCATGTGCAAACGGCGAACGCTGCGTAACCGGTTCATGGTGCAACAGCGGTCAACAATTCTATTATCCAAATGGTGATTTAACGTGTGTCACGTGGTCAACGGATGGTTCACAGCCTGCTGCTCCAGCAGGAACATCCGAATGTAAGCCAAGCGATACCAATTGCGTGGGCAGCGGTCAAACTGTTCCCTATGTTTCAGGAAAATGGTGCTCACGGGGAATGTCTTATTATTCAACAGACGGCAAGAGTATGACATGTGTTCTTATGACAAGCCCTGGAGTCATGTCAAAAGCGCCCGCAGGCTTCACCAGTTGCAGACCGGATGATAAAAACTGTGTTGCTTCAGGCAATTATGGTCCATCCACAGGGTGGTGTTCTAACGGAATGAAATTTTATCAAATCGCCAAAGATGATAATCCAAATAATGATGTTTATTGCGCGGAATACGTATATATGCCACCGGGAACCATGGGCGTAGATAACCAACCAACGCCACCGGCAGGCTACAGCGTTTGCGACCCAACCAATAAATCCTGCCATCAAAAAGGTGATACATGGACAGGTACTGATACATCCAATTATTGTACCAACGGCCAAAAATGTTCGACTACCACCGGCGGTTCCTGTGTAGGCTGGAATGAGGCATGTCCGGCCGGAACTAAATTCTGCGACGCAACCAGCACTTCATGTGTTGAGCCCGGCGAAAAGAAAACAATATCAACAACCGGCACAACCGGCGGATACAGCAGTTATTGGTGCGGCGGGGGCGGCATGACATTTTATTCTAAAACGGAAGTATATTGCGCTCCCAAAAAAGTAGGAGTTGGTATGGGAATGATGTTTACTTCTCAGGATGTTAAGGATATTTTGACAAAACTCGGTTCAGGCTGGGGTCTTTGCAGGCCTTCTGATAGCAACTGTATAGAGCCGGGCAAAACAGGTCCATCCAGCGGATGGTGCGGATGGTATCCGCCAATGACTGGTACAATGATGCCTTATGCCGCAGCATATCCGGGAGGATCCACAACAACATCCCGTACTTGTCCGGGTCTGGATGGAGACACGAATCCACCACCTCCACCACCACCTCCTCCTCCAGTACCGAATCCAAATCCGGATAAATGTCCGCGGATGCCTGATTTTGCTGGTTGTCCATCTGGAGAAATTTTGGAAAAAACAACAAATACCGATGGTTGCTACATGACATATTGCCGTCCTGAAAAGAAAAGCAGAACCTGTCCGCTCACACCGGTTGTCATGTGCGGTCCATATGATGTAACCAATGAATTTGTTACTCCTGAAGGATGCAAGATAACTCAGTGTATACCAAAACCAGGACCTGGTCCCGGTCCATTTCCGTACAACAGGTGCCTCAATTTACGCGAACAAAACCGTTCCTATAAGCATGAGATTCGGGGTTTCAAACAAAACATTAAATATCTGCCAAATGAGATTGCTCTTCCGGAAGATATAAAGAACGCTTTACAGAAGGCTGAAGAATCGTATGAAGAAATTGAAAATATATTGAAAGGAGTTAAGGGAACTGATGCATGTACTTCTGAATTTTCAAAATCTGTTGATCAGCAACTTTTTGCGTTGAATAAATTAATGATGGAGTTACGTGAGAAAGTTCGCAATATTCAGGTTTACGGCGATTGCGCCCGCATGACCAAGGAGATGGATGAACGCATTAAAATGCTTGAACGGGATTCAAAGAGGATTGGGCGTGGAAAGGTCAATTTTGATGACGAAATTTCCGCTTTCAGCACATTACAGACAAAATCCAAAGAAATCTGCAAAGTCGCTGATCGTTATGCGTTTGAGGATTTACAGCAGGAACGCATGGATATTGAACAAAGAGTCCAGGACAAATTTAATAAATTATCCAATCAGGGACGCGATAACTACATTCAGGATGTAATTTCATCCATACGGGATGGAATACGTGAAGGACGCGAAAAACTTGCTGCCAATGGAGATAAAAATAAAGAACAATGTTTAAAGGTTGGAGGTCTCTTTAATCAAGTTGAGGGTTTATTGGATAAGGCGGAATCCGAATATAAAAATGGTAAACAGGATGAAGCGGGAGCCATTCTCGATAAAGTTGAGCGTTTCAAGGGACCTGTCATTGAAGCGGCAAACCAGTGTGGTATTAAATTTGCAATTGAAGATCGCGGCGACCTTCGTCAGGTCTTCTACAATATTGAAAATATAGTAGAAGAAACTGTCAACAAGGCTGTTACAAATGCTTTTTCCAAGGTGCAGACGGTGCTGGATGAAAAGTTTAAACAAATTGCTGGAAATATGTCGAAGCTGGCAGAAGCTTTTCAGAAAAGCATTCAGGATAGTCTTTTAGCCCTTCAAGCTCTACCAAAAACAGTTGAAGCAGATAAGGTAAAAGATACTAAAAATGTTCTTGTTGACGCAGTTGCGAATTCCAAAGAAGCGACCGCCCAACTTTCCGTTGCCAATGCAAGACGTTTGAACTCGGCTTTGGAGAAAGCTGCAAAAATAAACTGGTGTGGAAAACTTGCCGATACCATTTCGGGACAGGCAAAAGCATTTAAGACAAAATCCGCAAATAACGATCTTACAATTGAAGATGTCGATGTTTTTGAAAAAAGCGTAAATGCTTCTGAAGGTCAAAATATGGAAGAATGTTTTAAAGTAGGTATTTCCCGCTTTAGAGACATGGATACAGGGGCGTGGTACTATTCTCACCTACAGAATAATCCGTTCTTTAAAGGTCTTAAAGATGACAAGGGCAATTTGACCGGCGAGGTTAAGCCTGGCAGCCAAACATTACGTGCTGAAGCTTTGATTGCGATTGAGCGCGCCCGCGGACTCTCTGATATTGAAGGCCAATGTGATCTAAAGGCCAAAGCGGAAGGTGTTCCCGCATGGGCCAATTGCGCTGTCAATGTTGGGGCTGAAAATGGACTTAAATTCTTTGGTCCATTCGATCAACCTGCCACCCGCGATGAGGTAGCAAGCTGGGTTGTAACACTTGCTAAAAAAGATTTACCGGCAGCTGGAGACCTGTCTTATGTTAGAGAGTTTAGAGATATTGGCAAATGTAAAGCACAGGTAGAAGTAAGCGCTTTGGTCGCCAACAGAATCATGACAGGCTTTACAGGTGAAAATGCCGGCAACTGGGGATGCGGACAGTCATTGGTACGCGCTGAACTAGGCGCCATATTGAACAGATTGGCCGAACTGATGACTTTGGTGAAATAATACAAAAATTCTGCAGGGGCAGGTCAATGACCTGCCCCTGTCGTGATTATTTGATAGAGCTCGCATCGGCTCATCCCGTGCGTAAGCACTTCGGAGCTTCATTTGAGGAAAAACTATGATCCTCATAATCTGTCTTTTTTAAGTCGTAAAGTACGCTGATAACCAAGCGCGAACCTATGTGCTTCATCACGGATATGCTGAATAAGATGCAGTACAGGGCTGTTTTTTGGTAGCAGCAACGGTTCACGTCGATCAGGTAAAAAAATCTCTTCTTCACGTTTGGCCAGGGCAATCATGGGCAACGTCAATCCCCTGTTTTTAAGCGCTTTTTGACCGGCGCCAAGTTGCCCTTTTCCGCCATCAATGACAATAAGGTCCGGCTTGCGCGAAAAAGAAGGATCTTCCTGATGTTTTGTATCATCATAGACCATGTAAATTTGACGTTTTAAAGGCTTAAAAACTTCTGGGGCATGCACAACTGCCTGAAAGCCAAATTCTTCGTATTTGGCCTGTTCTTTAGGGTTACATACAATGTATAAACGCTTTATTTTGTATTTTTTTAGAGTTTTTTTGATGAAAAAAGGAATATTTGAAATATCCGCAGCTTTTACAGAGCTTAAAAGCAGTTTTTTCCCTGCATAAAGGTGCATTTTTGCTTTTACGGCTGATTTTGTTTTTTCTTTGCCTGCAGGTTTTAGATATTTTAAACGTCTCATCAAAGTTTCTTCAATGGATGCAACGTCGTTTGGCGCGCCAATTTGCTCCTGGTGTAGCTTAAATTTGCGATAATCGCTTTTTTTTGGAAAACCGTTTTCAAAAACGACCATGGAAGAAACCGTGCCCGTTCCACTTAGATGGGAAACGTCATAACATTCCATCCGTACGGGTATTTTTGGCAAATGTAGTAGATTTTGCAGATCAAGAAGCGCCTGCTCACGATCAGGTTTTTCCTCGCCCTGCCACTTGATCCGGCTTTGTTTTGCGAAACTTTGCGCGTTCGCAAGAGAAAACTCAAGAAAACGGCTTTTTTTGCCGCGTTCAGGGATCATAATTCGCACCTTTTGTCCCTTTTTTTGGCTCAACCATAGAGAAATTGCAGTCGCGTCATCAATAGAATCCGGAATAAGAATTTCCCGTGGAATGTCTGAGGTTTTTTCATAATACTGTTCTAAAAATGAGCTTAAACTTTCGTTATGTTGTTGTTCTGTAAATCCTCTGTCGGAAGCTTTCAAAAGAAAATTTTCCTGTCCAACAAATTTGCCTTCCCTAAGCTGAAAAAGGTTAAAATATAGTTTTTCATCCTCCTGAATATAGTTAATGACGTCAAGGTCTTTTTGATGAGGATCACTGATGAGCTGCGGTTCAATAATTTCTTCAACTGCCTCCAATTTATCTCTTATACTTGCGGCAAGTTCAAATTTTTTTTCAGAAGCGGCCTGGAGCATGTCTTCCCTGATTTTTTCTATTATTTTTTCATGTTTTCCTTCAAAAAACTTTATAAGATTTTCAATAATTTTACGGTATTCTTCCGGACGCATGGATGTAATGCAGGTGCCAAGACAATGTTTACGATGATATTCAAGATTTTTAGGCGTCATCTGCATGGCGCGTTTTTTTTCACCGTGAACCGAATAATCAAACGCCAATTGGCAATGCCGAAACGGAAAAATGCTTTTGATGACCTTAATTGTTTTTACCACTTTGTGAACAGCTGTTTTTGGCCCAAAATAGCGGGCTTTGTCGTTATCGGGTTTGCGCACAAGATAAACCCGCGGGTACTCTTCGGTGACAGTGATTTTGATGTAAATAAAATTTTTATCATCTTTCATCAAAATATTATATTTCGGCCGTAACTCTTTGATGAGATTGGATTCCAAAATAAGCGCTTCCAGTTCAGAAAAAACCGCTGTATAGTCAATATCGGCAATTTGTTCAATCATTTTCAATGTTCGCGCGTTTTTGTCCTTATTATTCTGAAAATAATTGCCGACGCGATTTTTAATATCTTTTGCCTTACCGATGTAAATAATATCTCCTGCGGAATTTTTCATCTTATAAACGCCGGGTTCATGCGGAAGATTTTGTATAAGATGCTGTAGATATTGATTCATATGTACTGAACCATTAGGCTTATAGTATCTCCATTATCATTGATTCGGCATTATGTTGCAATTTCCCCTGTCTGACCTGCGTGAAAGCGTATATGCTACGATTATTTTTTTTGATATTTTTGATATCCCCCTTACCCTGGATGAAATTCAATTTTATTGTAGTAGAGACGCAAAATTTTGCGTCTCTACTACAATAAAATTGCCTCAAAAACATGTTGTGAAAGAATTTCTAGAAAACGAATCCGGTATCCGGAATGCAACCCTCAACGGCATCGTATATTATTTTTTAAAAGGGCGTTCATCCATTGTACATACGCGTTTGCAGCGCATCAGAATTTCCGAAAAATTATGGAAAAAAGTGCGTTTTTTCATGCCGTTTATCCAGATGGTTCCTTTTATCAAAATGGCTGCTGTATGCAATACTTTAGCGTTTTATAATGCCACTCATGACAGTGATATTGATTTGTTTATTATTGCCAAGCGCGGGCGTCTTTTTATTGTCAGGTTTTTTACACTTTTTTTATTTTCAATCCTTGGAATCCGCCGGCACGGCAAAAAAATAGCCGGCCGCTTTTGTCTCAGTTTTTATATTGATGAGGATTTTTTGAATTTGGAATCGCTGCAATTGCCTTCAGGTGATATTTATTTGCCTTTCTGGATGATTACAATGAAGCCGCTTTACGGTGAGCGGTGTTACCATACATTTATGGCGAAAAATCTGTGGCTTAAAAAATATTTTCAATATCCTCTTTTTTATGATGGAGATTTTTTGCGACAAACATCATTAAAAATATTCGGAGATTTTTGGGAATTTTTATTGAAGGGAAAATTTGGCGATTGGCTCGAAAAAAAGCTTTATTTTCTACAACAAAAACGTCATCAAAAAAATATCGCGTTGATTGCGCCAAATGCATCCGTAATGGTTGAAAAAAACATTTTAAAATTTCACAATCTTGATCGCCGCGCGGAAATCCAGCGTAAATTTGAGGAAAAGATGCGTGATTTACGACTGTAGGGAACAAAAATCTTTGTTCATTACATATGTTTTTGTGATTTAAAAATAAGTCTTATTGCCGTTCCAGTAAAACCGTATTTTTTCCTTATTTCGTTTTCCAGATAACGGCGGTAGGAAAAATGCAGCGAATACTTATCGTTAAGCCAAAAAACAAATGTCGGTGGATTTGTTGCAACCTGTTCAAGAGAATAAAATTTCGGCATGCGCGCGCCAACTTTTGGAGGAACATGTTTGTAGATTGTTTCTTTCATAAAACCTGCTAATTCATCGTTATCAAGCTGTTTCTGGCGTTCGTTGGCGACATCGACTATAAGCTCAAACATTTTGTTGAGATTGATTTTTTTCAACGCTGAAACAAAAATAACAGGCGCCCATGGCAAAAAATCAAATCTTGCCCTTAATTTTCTGATAAAAACTTCTTTTTCCTTTTCAGATTCTTTCATGAGATCACACTTGTTTACAACGAGCATAAGCCCTTTTTTGGCATCAAGAGCATAGGAAGCAAGATGAAGATCCTGCGTCCCGATGCCTTTTTCATAGTCCAGCATCAGACAGACGATATCAGCGCGTTCAATGGCTTCCAAAGCTCTAAAAGCGCTTAGTTTTTCCAGGCCCGGAGCGATTTTTCCACGCCGGCGGAGCCCGGCGGTATCAATCAAAACACAGTCGTTTTTTTGCCACCTGAAATCAGTGTCAATCGCGTCGCGCGTGGTGCCGGCAATATCCGACACAATCAATTTTTTTTTGCCGATGATGGCGTTTATCAGCGATGATTTGCCCGCGTTTGGCCTGCCGATAAAAGCGATTTTTATTTTATTGGAACGCACATCTGCGTTCCGTACAAAATCTGCTTCCATATCCTCCTCCCCAGCATTTTCCATTTTTTGAAAGCCCGCTTTTTTCAATTTTTTAACAATTTCTTCTTCCAGATTTCCAATGCCTGTTTTATGAATAGCGGAAACTTTTATTGGCTCCCCAAAGCCAATTTCCAACAATCCGCTATTCACGACCGCATAAGAATGATCGGCTTTGTTGGCTATAACAATAATATTTTTGTTCGATTTACGAAGAATATTCGCGGTTTCATAATCATTTTTTGTGACTTCCTCGCTGGCATCCAAAACGAACAGTATTAGATCGGCTTCCTGGAGGGCAATTCTGGCCTGTGTCTGTATGTCCGCTTCAATATTTTCCTTTTTCCCGTATTCCATGCCACCGGTATCCACCAGGATCATTTTTATGCCATCCAGAACCCGTGAATGATAAATACAATCCCGCGTCGTGCCGGCCTGTTTATACGTAACAGCTATTCTTTTCCCGATAAGGCAATTAAACAGGCTTGATTTGCCCACGTTTGGTCTTCCGATGATGGCAACGATTGGCGTTTTCAATTTCAATTAAGAATTAACAATTAAGAATAATAACCAATAACCAAGCACCAAATTCCAAATAAATTCAAATCACAAAATTTCAAACATTACGAAAATTGATTATTGGTCATTGATCAGTTATTGGTTATTGATCATTTTGCTGGTATCATACCATCAAATTCACTTCCTTTATGCAGTTTCTTCGGCACATTGTTTTGTTTATCGCACTTTTTACGGCTTTTATAGTGCCGGCGCAAGCGCAGTTTTCCATTCTGCCGTACGCAAAACCGGACGCTGACTGCAAAATATTATTGAATAAATATGAGGCTGATAGAAAAATACCGACCGTGGCGGAAGTAATTGAAACAAAGAGAGAGGAAGCAAATAAAAAATCATTGGATGCTAAAGAAGCCCTTAATAATGTTGAAGATGCTCTGCTTGATGCTAAAACAAACTTAGACTTAGGAAAAAGAGGCACGGGTGAAGAAGTTTATGCACTTGCCGAAAAAGTTGTAGAATTAGAAAAAAAAAGAGATGAAGTAAAAAAGGCCAAAGTTGAAGCGGAAGCAGAGCGGGATAAAGCTACCGATGAGGAAACAGCAAAACGCGACGATAGTTCAAAAAATCGCGAAAGTCTTGACAACCTCCTTGGTTGCGCAATTAAAACCGGTCGTATTTCCCTGGCAATGATCCCCTATTTTATCACATATATTACTAATTTTTTGTTGTCCCTGTCTGGGCTTATTTCAGTCCTTTTTATTGTGATTGGAGGCTACCAGTATGTTTACAGCGGACTTGGTGAAGGTAAAGATAAAGCAAAAAAAACGATTTTAAACGCCCTGATTGGTCTTGGAGTGGCTATTTTGGCATGGTCGATTGTTAATGTTATTATTGGGGCAATAACAGGTTAGTGTATAAATTTCAAAATCCGAATTGCAAATATCAAATTTTAAATCCGAATTGCAAATGACGAATTAAATCCATAATTTCAAATATCAAACAAATGTCAAAATCTGAATTGCAAACAAAATCCGGCGTTGGGGATAAAAAAACAATGATTGAAATTTCAGCGGGCAGCGTCGCCAGGTCAACCGCCATTGTCCTGCTTCTGTTGTTTTTATTTTATTTTCTCTATCAAATCAGCAGTATTTTAATTCTGTTTTTTGTCGCTTTTCTTTTTTCAGCGGCCCTGGATCCATTGATCGATTTTTTATATGTTCGGAAAATACCCAGAAGTTTAGGCGTATTGGCTGTTTATTTTCTTATTTTTCTCATAGTGGGCCTTCTTATTTCCAACCTGGTTCCCTTGATTGCCAAACAGGTCATGGATATCAGCCGCGGCGTGGGTGATTTTGTCCAGAATTTAACATCAAACAAAACTGATAATATTTTATTTTTCAAAGCGTTGCGACCATATTTTGATCAATTTTATCAGACTGTTGATCTTAAAACAGCCGCCGTTCAAATACAGTCGGCATTGCAGGTTCTTGGTATCCAGCTTTTGAATATTTCTTTTGGTTTGATCAATGTTATTTTAGTCCTTGTGTTGACATTCTTTATGACAATTGAGGAAAAAGCGCTTAATGCCTTTTTTCTTTCACTTTTCCCTTCACGTTATGGACATTACATTTCAACTCGAATGAAAGTGGCGAAAGAGAAAATTGGTTACTGGATCCGCGGACAATTTTTATTATCTCTGATTGCCGGAATATTGAGTTACATTGGTTTATTGATCCTTGGTGTTGAATATGCCCTTACACTTAGTCTCATTGCCGCCATCATGATGGTAATTCCTGTCTTTGGCCGTATTTTTGCCTGGATATTCACTCTACCCGTCATATTGAGTATTTCACCATGGGTAGTTCTTTGGGTTACGTTGTTTTATTTTATTTTGATGCAGGTGGAAAATAATATTCTTGTTCCATACATAATGAACAAAGCCGTTGGATTAAGTCCTATTATTATTATTTTCGCGATGCTTGTTGGAGCGCAATATTTGGGCATTTTGGGCCTTGTCATTTCCATTCCCATCGCCACTACTGCCGCCATTTTTGTCCAGGATTATATGGAAAAAGCCAAATAGAGACAGATCATGAACTGTCTATTGATTAATTGTAAATGCACGGATTGCCCATCACAAAAAAAGCGTTTTTAACGTTTCCCGTGCACATTTTTGCCAACTGAAATTTTTTATTTTTTCCGCCATTTTTGTTTTTAACTGGGCTTGCAGAGCAGGATCAAGAATTTTTTCCATGGCAAGCGCAAGTTCCCCGGTACTTTCAGGATTCACTAAAATACCGCTGTCCTCCACAATTTCTTTCATGGAACTGTTATTGGAAGTGATGATGGGCGTTTGGCATTTCATGGCTTCCAACAGAGGCAAACCAAAACCCTCCCATAATGAGGGATATACAAAAGCTTCCGCCATGGCATACAAAACGGCCTTGTCTTCTTCATCAACGAAACCGCTCAAAATAATTTCATTTTCATATGGAAAGTGAACGTTTTTGAATATTTTTTTATTTTTTGTTCCGGCCAGCACCAATTTTATCTCATTTTTAGGATTTTTAGCTTTAAACAACATAAACGCCTCAATAAGGCGCAAAATGTTTTTCCTTGGTTCAATTGTGCAGAGTGATAGAAAAAACTTTTCCGGCAAACGATATTTTGTTATAACTTTTTTCTTGATTTCCTCTTTGATGTTGTTTCCAAAATTTTCCTCTATACCCTGGTAAACAACATGAATTTTTTCGGGCGAAATATTGTAGATTTCAACGAGGTCTTTTTTTGTAGAATTAGAAACCGCAATAATCGTATGACTTTCAGAAATTTCTCTTTGAGGTCTCATTAGCAGGTACCAAATACGCGTTTTAAGCCTAAAAAACTGCGGAAAATGATGAAAGGCAATATCGTGGACTGTAAGAATTTTTTTAACATGTTGGCTTAGAGCGCATGGACGTAAATCCGGCATAAAAAAAATATGGATTTTCGCATGTACGAGATCCAAGTCTCGCTTCTTTGAAAAATCTGTCTTTTTTAACTTTCCCAGAATTAATTTATCCAGTTTTGGCCAACGGAAAAGAAAAAGTAAAAGATTGAGCAGTTTGTTTGGAATATTCGTTTGAATGATTGTAAAATTTTCTTGATGAATATGCGGAAAATAACTGCTTTGATCCTTGATGGCGTTTGCAAAAAGAATATAGTGATTTTCCGTATCAAGTTTCGCTATATTTTCCAAAAGATTGCGGATATAAATTTCAACACCGCTGACACGGCCCCCCATTAACGGACGTATATCAATAACAACATTCATTTTCTTTCATTAAATATTCGGCAAATTATTCAATAACGATAAAATCGAACTGTTTTGGTAAAAAAGATTGTAATTTTTTAAGATCTTCCAAACGGGTTTTACCAAGCTGGCAAACAAGAAGAAGATACTCTGCGTTTAGCAATTTTTCAGCATCGGCGGGTAAAATATTGCTTTGGACCCTGTTTGCAGGAAGATGAATTGCCAGTTCTCTCACCAGGTGTGCCGGATTCATATTGGCGCCCGCGACCGTAATATGGGCATTGAGCTTTTTTAAATGCGCCAGAAGAAAATGCAATTTTTCTTTTTTACAAAATAATGAAGGGAATTTTTCCAGATAATTTTTTTGAAAAATATCGTTTATTTGTTCAGGCCATGAAGCAAATTGGAAAAAATATTCATAACAGTAACAGATCCCTATGCCAAGGGCTAAACCAGCCAAAATACCCAGCAAAAGAAATAGAGGAATATTGGCGGATTCTTCGTTGATGCTTGGAGTGTATATGGCAAGTTGAAAAGCAGTATTGGTTTTTTGATTATATGTATTGAGTTCGTCAATAAGTTCATTTTTTATGGCGCCGCTGATTTTCTCCGCCTGTTGACGGGTCACAGTATTATAACTGACAAGAAGGTTTTGTTTTTCCTGTTTGCGGGCGCTGATATTGCTTCCTGATGCTGATTTTTTTTCAATTCTTTGAAGAAAATCGGGATTTTTAAACCAGCCCTGCACTGTTTCCGAAAATTGATCGGCTGCCTGAACATTTTCGTAAATACTGCTATTTGGATTTTCTTTCGCAGCTGATTCGTTGACGCCTATGCTCAGAAAAACGGTTGTCTTGTAGAGATTTTTGTTTTTATTAAGAGCGAAACTGTATGTCAAAATAGCAACAAGAACGGCCATTCCAAGGACAATTTGCCACCTTCGTTTCGCCAAACCAAGATAAGAATGAAAAGTCATAATTGTAAAATTTCGGATTTATTACTACGCCATTTCCTTTTGCCAAATTTCCCATTTTTTCCAGATAAATTCAAGTATTTTATTTTCAAAAATTTTCAGGTCAAATTTTTCCGCGTGTGAGCGGATTTCAAAAGGATCAAAATATGATCGCTCCAATTTTTCAACGGCTGCCATGAGTGAAGCGGCGTTCTGTTCTTCAAAGAAAATGCCCGTTTTTTTGTCCAGAATGGTTTCCAAAGCGCCCCCATTTTTATAAGCAATCACAGGACAACCGGCTGCCATGGCCTCCAGCGGCGTAACGCCAAAATCTTCAACCTGTGGGAATACGAGCGCTTTTGCGCGGCTATATAACTCCCGAAGCTCCGACCCGGTAACATGCCCAAGGAATTCAATATTTTTCCCCGCATGGGCAGAAAGCTTCTTTTTTGCTACGCCTGTTCCAACAATTTTGATCGGTTTGCGCAACTGATTAAATGTCTCAATAATAAGATCAAAACGCTTATAAGGGGTCAATCTGCCAACTGCCAAATAAAAATCATTCCGTTTTGTCCCAACTTTAAATTCTTTTACATTGACAAAAGGATATATTACCGTGGAAGGCCTGCGATAATATTTGTAAATCCGCTGCTGCACATGTTTTGAGTTTGCAATGAAGTAATCCACACGGTCAGCGCTTAGACGGTCCCACATGCGTATTTTATGCAGTAAAAATGGCGCAATTTTTTTTACACCGGCATGAATAACATATTCCTGAATGTACTGATGGCTGTTTTCCCACGCGTAGCGCATGGGCGAATGACAATAGCAGATATGCAGCGTTTTTGGCTTCGTAATAATACCTTTGGCACATGAATGGGAACTTGAAATAACGATATCATAACTGTCCAGATTAAATTCCTCAAAAGCCCGCGGCATCATGGCGAGATACAATTGATGTTTTTCCCTGGCAAACGGCATTTTTTGAATATTGGAAGTGTAAATGATGGCATTTCTAAATTCCTGCATTTTTTCCGGATTATAAACGGATGTATAAATGGGTGCGCGCGGAAAAAGCCGATGCAGGGCAAGGATAATTTTTTCAGCGCCTCCGGCATTGGTAAGCCAATCGCAAACAATTGCTATTTTAAGTTTCTTAAAATTCATCTGGCTTTCATCATAAAAAAACCATGATGAATAATCAAGTAGGGGCGGATCATGATCCGCCCGTGCCATTACGTTTTATTTTTCCCAGGGAAAATATTCTGCAAAATTTTAGCGTACGCGCTGTTTTGATCAATTTTATCAAGAGCCTGGGCCTTAAATAACTGAATGACCTGATTATCGGGATCGCGTTTTAACAGACGGTCGCAAATCTGAATAACCTCGGGATATCTTTTTTCTTTGAACCACATGCCAATAAGCTCGCTGACAACATCTTCATCGCTTTTGACCATGGTAGAAGTCTGTTGAGCATCAATATCTGTTATCAGAATGAGCTGGCCTGCCCTGCGTTTCAATAAATAATGGAGAATAACATAGCCGACGATGACGAAAACCGCTACAGGAATAATTTGATTGAATTGAAGAAAAAAATTAAAAAAGGCATGTAAAACAATGGCGATAAAAAGACCCTTGAGAATGGTCTGCTCTTTAAAAGCCTGCGTGCGCGGCATATTCATAAGACGGGTTAGCATGTCCGTAATGACCATTTTCTTGCCAAGCCATTTGGACTGTTCGCGAATGTTGAGAGAAAATTTCGCGATACCGTAATAATAGCCAAAAAAACCGGAAAAAATAAGATGGGCGCAGGTGGTAAAGACGGAACGAAAAAGATAGGCGACAACAAGTTGGGCAAGACCGAGGTTTGTCCAGATGCTGAAAATATAAAAAATGTTTTCAGTAAAAGAAAATCCAAGTGCCGAAACAAGGCTGAACTGGATCGAATCGTTAATGGTTTCAATCATAAGGTAGCGGCGGTCAAGAAAGCGGATAAAGCCCTGTTTTACAAGCTCCTCCGTGATGCCAACTCCAATAAAAAGCAGGAGAAAAATGATATTTTGATCTTTTATTTGAGCCTGGATAAAATTGGTAACATTAAATTGGGGAAAAATATTTAGAACATAATGCAGCGCAAATATCGGTATCACCGAAAAAATACCGCTAAAGAATATGAAAGTTTGAAGACCCTTTTTCGTAGTCTTTCTAAAAATGGTGATAAGCCAAATAAGCGCCGGAATAAAGGCTAAAACACCTGAGAGGATATAATATGTAAGCTTGGAATCCAAATATTATTTATAAAATTAAATCTAAAATCCCCTATCCCTTACTACTTACTACTTATTCCTCTTCTTCATGCTCCCGGCGTTTCTGGCCGCAATAGGGCAAACTTAGCTTCGTCCAGGGTCGGGTAGGCGTTTATCAATTGAGTTAGCCCTACAACCTGAAGAATGTCTAAAATATTGTTCTTGGCCTTGGCAATGACAATTTTTCCTTTTCCTTCGCTTATTTTACCGTACCAGTCTGTTAAATAACCGATCGATTTGCTGTTCATATATTCAAGCCCCTCAAGATCAAAAAGCAGAAAAAGATTTTGAGGATTTTTTTCAATGAGTTCATAGATGATTTTCGATTTTTCATCAACGTTGCTTTCGTCAAGCTGTCCCTGAAATTTCACTATTTTCGCAACCTGGCCGGTTGTTGTGGAAGGAATATCTTCAATGGTGATGTTAACTTGAGTCATGTTTGTTGGAAATTAATAATTAACAATTAAAATGATGGAATAATTATGTTCAGTTAAGCACAAGATGACTTGTATTTTCAAGATATTGTGGCATTTCTTTTAATTTCGGGTCTTTAAGGAATTTTTTAATTCTTACCTGCAACCCACCTCCCTCAATGTC